>JAAYHP010000328.1 GCA_012735355.1 Lysinibacillus sp.
CAATCTTCCCTGTGTTTACATGGAAGGTAAGGGCATTCCACATTACACCCCATTGTAATAACAATATCTACTGGAGGTATTTCATCAAGCAACTTTGAATGTTGAGTTTTCTTAGCTACGATGGCTATTCGTATTCAACTGTGCTAATGCATTTAAGCAATACACAATCATCTGGTTGTGTACTGCTTGTTCACTGTGTCCATAGAACTTTTTAATGTTTAAATGTTGTTTCATCCATTTGAAAAACAATTCAATCGCCCAGCGCGATTTATAGATTTTTGCTATATCATCTGCACTTATGTCGAAATGATTTGTGAGTAAATGCAGTGTGTTTCCTTTTGTATCAACCAATTTCAGTAAACGGAACGCATTCTCAGAACGATTTTGTGTGGTGCCAATGACCACCATTTCATCAGACAAAACAGATGAATTTTCTGGCAGAGAAAAGGTCTCCAATACACGAACTACAGCGTTTTTCCGTAATCGTGAAACAAAGAAATAGCCATCATCTGTCATACGATCAAAACGTTCATAATCTAAGTAACCACGGTCAAACACGTACAGGCATTCTTTGTCATCAATAAATACCTCTAGTTGACCTCGATCGTGTTCAATGGCGTTCGTCAAAACTGCTTTGTCCGGATATGAGTACCCTTTTTCCATGAAAACCAGGCGCAAGTGTAACTTGACACCTGACTTTGTTTTTTCGAAACTCGGCCCACTTATGGTTGGTCAAATTCAGAGGTAACGTGCTCGAATCAATGATTTTGAGTGGCCTTGTCATTTTTCTTCGCGTTTGAAAATGAGTTTTCTGATGAATTTGTTCCACTAAATCGAGAAAAATCGTTTGAAAGAAAACGGTTGGAATCACATTGATTCGTCTTCCTAACTGTGAAAAGCTAATCGATTGTAATCCTGTTGCTCGCTGTAATTCTTCGGAGAAGACCGCATCGCTTAATGCACGCAAACTCTCTGTTTCATGAAGCCCTGCATATAAAAGGAGTTTCACAAAAGAAGCCATATAAAGCTTCTTGGTATAGCGAGTTAATTGATGGCTTTCCACTAATTCTGTAAATAATGAAGAATTAATCAGTGAAAACCATTGTTCAAAAGATGTTTTTCGTGTAAACTTATTCATGCTATGCTCCTTTATATTGGATTTGGATAGGTTACTACCATCAAACCATTATAAAGGATTTTTTTATGGAGAAGTTTACTAACAGAATATTCTGTAATATTAATCGAATTGTATAATTTTAATGCGACGCTAGTGTTTCAACTGAGTGTTTTTATTTCCTTTGGTACATTTGCTTTTGCTGGCATTGGTATTGAATTGTAACTTATTAAACATATATGATAACTTCTTACAATCATCGCATTTATAGAAACCATCCAAAATTTCTTTCAATTAATAAACCCCTCTAGCTTTATATAAGTATAGGAAGTGCTTCCTCGGCAATATTAGAGCAGCTGCAAAATAATTCGCTTGTCTTTCCATTTCAACATAGGAATTATGGACCACTTGCACCAAAATGAGCAAGCCCATCATAATAAAGAAAGTCTCTTCACCATTTTCTGTGATTTGTACACGAACCTTGCATCATGTTAGCTGGATTTAGATGTCAATCAGACCGTCTCCTTCTTCAGCTTACTGACCACTAAGTTGGTAGAATGGGAGTAGTCAAGTGCCTTCCTTGACGGATGCCATTCTACCAACTATCATGTTAGCTGCTGAAGAAGAACCCTTAAGCAATTGGATCAAAATTAGTATTCCCTGTACATTCCAAAAATACACGAAGTCGAAAACGCTTTAGATTCCGATATCCATAAGCCCTCCGTTTTATATTTTTGATTTTATGATTGGTTCCTTCTGTTCGGGCATTCGTGTATGGAGATAAGAAATATTGGAGTATGGGTGCTTTCCACTTTTCTAATGTGTTGGCCACTTTATGAAAAGATGAGTAAGGACTATTCCGTGCTAATTGAATCCATTCTTCTAAAAGATCATGGGCATCATCGTAATCGGTCAACTTATAGAAATCTCGAAATAGTTCCTTTAAATAGTAAGCACAAGCAAGTTCTGGGTACTCTTCTAAGATTTCTTCCAAGTGTGCTTTCTGATGATCCTGTAGTGATTCATATCCTTTCAACAGGAGGAATCTTGCTTTTTTTAGTTTTGCAAATCCTTTTCTAACTTTGTCTAAGGCTTGTGTGACTTTTTGAACAACATGGTATTTATCAATGACGATCGTCGCTAAAGGAAAGACGGATTGAATCGCTTTATGATAAGGCTCCCACATGTCCAAAACGATGGTTTGAACCGGGTGGGAGGAAAGGACATTCTGATTGAATAGTTGAATGGTGGAATCACAATCTCGGTCTTTATGCATTCCGATGACACAGCCTAATTTCGCCTCTGTCAAAACGGTTTCGTATCGATGACCTTTTCGTACAGACACCTCATCTAAACTTAAAACCAGTTCATCCTTATCTAAAGCTTCATGAATTTGTTTTTGATGAAGGGCAGCTTTTTCTTGAGCGACCGAGTAGTAAATTCTCTCTAAGGTCGAATACGGAATCTTTTGTTTTCGACTTACATCTTGTATAGTTGTATCCTGACATAATTCAAACAAGTATTCACGATACCTATTCGTTTGGTGTTTATTAGGTTGAATCGACTCATAAGACTCCGAGAATACCGATTGACAATTTTGGCATTGATATCGTTTGACCAGCACAAATAAACACACAGAATGATTGAGAATAGGAAGATCACGAACCTTTCTTGTCCTCCTGTCATGGACATAAGAAGTCATAAATCCACAATAAGGACAACGTTCCTCATGACACTTTTTTTGAACATGAACAAAATATTGATTGGAGAAAGAAAGTTGTTTAATCACTTCAAATTCTGGCAATTCTAGTGATATAGAAAGCACTTACGAAACCTCCTTATGTTTGTGTGGTAGCTAACATTATTGCCAGGTTTTCGTAAGTGTTTTCTTCTTTTTTGCCAAAATCACAAAAAGTGGTGATGAATCTAAAGAAATAGACATTCGAGTTAATTTAAAACCAACAAAAAGCTTAAAACCTCAAATAATGAAATATGATCATATAAACTCGAAAAGTAAGTACGTCTATCCAAACGTGTATTTTCTTTACTATGTAACCACCTGTCCCCATTCGCACATTGTTAGCAAATCGAATGGGAACAGACTCGCAAATTATGTTTCCAGCCTAATCCCACATGTGGCGACAAATATCTTCATAAAGCTTCTTCAGGATTTCTTCTTGATACCCAGCTTTTTTTATTTCCCGCATTTTCTCTTTGATCGGCTGCAATTCTTCGATCGTAACAGTTTCTAGTTTCGCTACTCGGTCATCCGACAACAAAACTTCTGGAGATGACGCTAAGTAATCTTCTAATTGGAAATGCCATAAATGAATATGCTCCTGATTCCGCTCCTTTAATCGCTGCGCCATTTTTAGTCCTTCAGGATCAAAATCTCCAGAATAATATATTTGACAACCTTCTTGGATGATTAAGTCTATTAACATCAGTGACGCTAGTTTAAATTGCCCATTTGTGCAAATCAGCGGCGGGAAAGCGTCAGGAAATAAATCCAACAAAGCGGAAAATACGCCTGAGTTCTCAACGACAAATACGGTCTGCCCCTTAGCAGGATATGCACGCTTTAACTTCAATATTTCCCGCAATGGCACATTGAGTACTGTATTGGTTTTTACAGCAGAAGCAAACACAGAATGAATTCCCTGTTCCGTTTCTGTCAAAATTCCCGCACATGTCACAAAGTTTAAAATATCTTCCCGTAAAATGCCAAATGATTGCAGGAGCTCATTGACTTCCTCGACTGAGGATAAGTCATAGTCTTGATCAGAGTAAAATTGAAGTGCATGAAGAAATACTTTTCCTTGAAACGTATGCAAGTCAAATGCGTGCGGATCTTTTAGCACTTTTTGTGAAAAAATTGAAAGACGTTCATAATCACTTTTTTTCGGCAAATGTTGAAGCGCAGTGCACACATTCTTTAAAACAGTCTCCAAATGTTCCCGATCTTGCGAATAGGCGATATGAATAAAGCGGTTTTGGGGAGCTGATTCAGCTATAAAAGACAGAAGCCTTGCTTGTTCGGGATATTGATGAATAAGGTTTTGAAAAAATTCTTCTTTTTTCTTCCGATCTGTTTCCCTCTTCTCTTGATTGGTTGTAATGTCTTCACCAAAATAATTCTCAAGTAACGTAACGAGCGGTATACCGGCAAAGCGCGTTTTCTCTAATTGTTCGGCAAACATTTTTAATGAAACCGAAGGAGTAGATTCTTGATGAAAATCCTTCCCAAAAAACGCCCCGAGCGCTTCTTTTTCTTCAAAGGAAAAACCGTCTAATTTGACCGTTCCGCCGATTCTCCCGAGTGATTGATATTTCTTATTCATCAGCAAAAAAAGGCGGTGAAAGCCAGGTTCACCGCGAAAAAACTCAACAGCATCCGCTACTTTTTGTTCCAACATGAACCATCCTTCCTATATGGATGATGTAAAAGTAAATTCTTCGTCCGGATTTGACGCAAGTCGTTTCACCTTTCCGTCCCAATGATAACGAATAACCGTAACGTACGGTGCATTTTTCGGGCGAACTAGCTCGCAAATAGAAAGCGATGGTACCGTGTCGTAGTCTCCCCAAAGCGCCTGAGAGTTCATGATATAGTTAAAACCAAGCTCTTCGACTAAAGCAAACATATCACGAATGTTATTTTCATCAACACCGGCAAACGCTTCATCTAACGAAATAATATATGGAGCATCCTCTGCAGCCTCTTGATAACGTGAATATGCCGCAGCAAAAAGTGGAATATACATCGCCATCGCCTTTTCTCCGCCGCTAAATTTATAAAACTTTTGGTTTGTTAATTCCCGCTTTGGTTCATTTGTTTTTTGGTAATAAAGCGTAAACGAGAACCACTTTCGGTAATTGAGCACTTCTTTAATGACTTGGTGAAGCGTATTGCCTTGCCCACGTTCTTCAAGCATTTCTCTCGCTCGGTTGATTTTTGAGCGGAAATGCATCGTAACCCGCTGCAAATCTTCTTCCTTTAGCAGCCGCGAATTCATTCGCAACAATTCGACTAAATCTTTCGTGTCCATTTCTTCTTCGGTTTCCGCGGTCTTCGGCTTCCATTGAATTGAAAATGTCAGACCTGAAGAAGTATCACGTTTTTCCATTAATGCGTTCATATCTTTTACCCAGCGTTCGGCACGCTGTATGCGGCTTCGCAATATTCGCCCGATCGTTTTCAAAATAATATCTTCATACAATTCACGGTCCTGTTCGTTAATATATTCTTTTTGCAGCAATATATCTTTTTCAATCTCTTTTAATACATAATATGGTGTGACGCGTTGTCCTTTGTAGTCTAGTAAAATGATGATGCGTCCTGCTTTTTCCTTCCAATCGTTCGCTTTCAGCTCCGATTCCTCATCTAATGAAAGCTCGACGAACGGATTTTGTTTGTTCCAATCGGCAGGTTCCTGTGCCGGACGATATTCGATTAAATTCGGTTGTTCTTGGAAAAATATTCGGTTTAATCGTTCGGTGACAGAAAGTCGTGTATTCTCTTTTAATACAGAACCATATTTCTAGGAAATGTCTATTGCTTTGTCCAAAAGCGAGCCTGTTTCATTTTCGTCAACAAACACTAGCCCTCGTTCCAATTCTTTGGCAAATAGCTCTTCCCATGCTTGGACAAGAACCTTTGCAAATTCCAGTTTTCTCTCTAAACCGTTTATTTTGCTTTTCATGTTTGAAAGTTGATTCCCGATG
>JAAYHP010000329.1 GCA_012735355.1 Lysinibacillus sp.
CCTTTCGGGCAAGCTTGTACGCAGTTTTGCGAGTTGCCGCAGTTGGCAAGACCGCCGTCGCCCATAATTGCTGCTAAACGTTCTCCTTTATACATTGCTCCTGTCGGATGTGCGTTAAATAAACGCACTTGCGATAACGGAGCAGGGCCGATAAATGACGATTTGCTATTGACGTTCGGACATGATTCCAAACATACGCCGCACGTCATGCATTTTGATAATTCATATGCCCATTGACGTTTACGTTCAGGCATACGTGGACCTTCACCTAAATCGTAACTACCATCAATCGGAATCCAAGCTTTCACTTTCTTCAACGCATTAAACATACGACTACGGTCAACTTGTAAGTCTCTGACAACCGGGAAAGTTTTCATTGGTTCTAATCGAATTGGTTGCTCTAATTGGTCAACTAGTGCCGAACATGATTGACGTGGGCGACCATTGATAACCATTGAACATGCGCCACAAACTTCTTCAAGACAGTTCATATCCCAAGTTACAGGAGTCGTTTGTTTACCATCTGCAGTCACTGGATGCTCACGAATATACATTAACGCTGAAATTACGTTCATACCAGGGCGATAAGGCACTTCGAAATCTTCCCAGCGACTTGCACCATTTACATTATCTTGACGAAGGATACGAAGTTTCACTGTTTTACCAGTTTCAACTTGTTGCATAGTCATTGTGTTTAACCTCCCTTAATTATGATTTTGAAGTGTAGTCACGTTTACGTGGAGGAATCAACGAAACGTCCACTTCTTGATAAGTAATGATTGGCTCGCCAGTAGCTGGGTCGAATTTCGCCATTGTTGTTTTTAAGAAGTTTTCATCGTCACGTTCAGGGAATTCTGGCTTGTAGTGAGCACCACGAGACTCGTTACGTAATAACGCACCTTTCGTAATCACTCGTGCAAGATATAACATGTTTTTCAATTGACGAGTAAAGTGTGCACCTTGGTTACTCCATTTTTGAGTATCGTGAATGTTAATGTTTTCCCAACGTTCTAACATTTCACCAAGTCGTTCATATGTTTTTTCTAGGCGATCGTTGTAACGTACAACTGTTACGTTATCAGTCATCATTTCACCTAGTTCTTTATGAAGTAAGTATGCGTTTTCAGTACCTTTATCCATTTTCAGGATATTATCCCATTTCTCTTGCTCTTCTTTTACGCGAGCATCATATAGGGATTGTGGTAAGTCTTCTGCATGTTTTGTTAATCCTTGCATATACTTAACTGCATTCGGACCTGCAACCATACCACCGTAAATCGCAGAAAGTAATGAGTTCGCACCTAAGCGGTTCGCACCGTGTTGTGAGTAATCACATTCACCTGCTGCGAAGAGCCCAGGAATTTCTGTCATTTGATCGTAGTCAACCCATATTCCACCCATTGAATAGTGAACTGCTGGGAAGATTTTCATTGGAACTTTACGTGGGTCGTCTCCTACGAATTTTTCGTAGATTTCGATAATTCCACCTAGTTTAATATCTAGTTCATGTGGATCTTTATGAGATAAGTCTAAATAAACAACGTTTTCTCCGTTGATACCTAATTTTTGGTTTACGCACACGTCAAAGATTTCACGAGTTGCAATGTCACGTGGCACTAAGTTACCATATGCTGGATATTTTTCTTCTAAGAAATACCAAGGTTTACCGTCTTTATAAGTCCAAACTCGTCCACCTTCACCACGCGCTGACTCAGACATTAGACGGTTTTTGTCATCACCAGGAATCGCTGTTGGGTGAATTTGGATGAACTCACCGTTCGCATAAGATGCACCTTGTTGATAAACAATCGATGCAGCAGAACCAGTGTTAATTACTGAGTTTGTTGATTTACCAAAGATAATACCTGGGCCACCTGTTGCCATAATAACAGCATCAGAGCGGAAGGATTTAATTTCTGAACTATTTAAATCTTGTGCAACGATACCACGGCAAACTCCTTCATCGTCTAAAACGATTCCTAGGAATTCCCAGTGTTCGTATTTTGTAACTAAACCTTCAACTTCATAACGACGAACTTGCTCGTCTAATGCATACAATAATTGTTGACCAGTTGTCGCACCAGAGAATGCTGTACGGTGATGTAATGTACCACCGAAACGACGGAAGTCAAGAAGTCCTTCCGGAGTACGGTTGAACATAACTCCCATACGGTCAAACATATGGATAATTCCAGGTGCTGCTTCACACATTGCTTTAACTGGTGGTTGGTTTGCTAGGAAGTCACCACCGTATACTGTGTCGTCAAAGTGGATCCATGGAGAATCCCCTTCACCTTTTGTATTAACGGCTCCATTAATTCCGCCTTGTGCACAAACAGAGTGTGAACGTTTTACTGGAACTAAGGAGAATAATTCTACTTCAGTGCCCATTTCGGCAGCTTTCATTGTTGCCATTAGGCCTGCTAAACCGCCACCTACGACGATTAGTTTCTTTTTCGCCATGATTACTTCTCACTCCTCTTTTTCTATAATCGGACGTTCTATAATTCAATTATACGAATGCTAGAATTGCAGACACACCGACAATACTAATGATAACGAAAAACGCCATTGACAACCATGATGCTACTTTTTGAGAATGCGGTGATTGTGTAATACCCCAGCTTACTAAAAATGCCCATAAACCGTTAGATAAGTGCAATGTAGCTGAAAGGATACCCACAATATAGAACCCTAACATCCATGGGTTTGCAACGATTTCTTCCATCATGTTAAAGTTAACTTCCGCACCAAAAGCTTTTTGGATACGAGTTTGGAACATGTGCCAAGCAATGAAGATTACTAGGAACACACCAGAAATACGTTGCAATAAGAACATCCAGTTACGGAATGTACTGAAGCGCTTGTTGTTTGGTGTTGCTGTAAAGGCGATATAAAGACCATATAAACCGTGGAATAATAATGGAATATAAATTACAATCCATTCTACTAGAAGTAATAGTGGTCCTGGAATGTAATTCATTACTCCCGTTGCAGTGTTATAAGTCTCTTCTCCACCTGTAGCAGTGAAGTTCAAGGATAAGTGGAACACCAAAAACAGCCCTACAGGAATTACACCGAGTAAAGAATGTAATCGGCGCCAGTAAAACTCATTTTTTGCCAAGACTGATACCCCCCTTAAATAATTGAAATAGCTAGTCAATAAGTCGTCACAAATTGTAAACGCTTTATACATTGACTGATTATTTCATAATGGTACAATATTATGACAAGTTCATTGTACCCCCACGAACTATTACCGTCAAGGTTCGTTCTGAAGATTTCTTTTCCGAAATTTGCGCAATAATCGCTAAATTTCTCTCTATTTTTCTACTTAAAGTCATTTTCTTGTTTCGTATATAAAAATAGAAATTTTCTAGAAAGAGGTCTAAATTTTATGACAACGATGAATAACACTTTTCCCTTATTCGGCTATGAAATATTAAGGGATTATTTACTGCCAACAATATTGGGTAAGCATGAAAAAGACATTCTTTATTGGGCAGGAAAAGATATAGCAAGAAAATTCCCTTGCACCGACATTCCCCTCATCATCTCTTTTTTTGAAGATGCCGGTTGGGGTAGCCTTTCCCTCGCTAAAGAAATGAAAGATGGATATGTATTTCATTTAACGAATGAACCTGAAATGCTCAAAATTGAAGAGCGAAATTTCCGCTTAGAAGCCGGATTCATTGCGGAACAGATTCAAGGTATAAATGGTGTTTTAACAGAATGTTTTGACGAGAAAAAAGAAAAACAGCAACAAGTGATTTTTACCGTAAAAATGGATTTAAAAGAAAAAATAGAACGTTAAAGGGAAGGGGCAAAGATCGCCCCTTTTTTCAATTATACTAGTTCATCAGCTAAGTTAAATTCATCGTGCAATGCGTTGGCAGCTCGTACCATATCATCTTGAGGTACAACGACAGACACTTTTATTTCCGATGTGGAGACCATTTTGACTAATATATTTTCTTTTCGTAAACGGTCAAACATGCGAGCTGCTACTCCCGGATTCGAAACCATTCCAGAGCCAACGATGGATACTTTCGCTAAACCAACTTCAAAATTGGCGAAGCTAAATCCAAGGGACTCCTTATTATCTTCAAGTACTTTTACAGCCTTTGCTAATCCTTCCTTTTCAATTGAGAAGGAAATCGTTGGTTTTACTTCATCGATGACTGCTTGTACAATAATATCTACATTTACATTATGCATTGCTAACGTATTAAATAAATTAGAAAGGGAAGAATTTTCAAAAGATTCATAGCCTACTGTAAAACGTATAATATCTGTTTCATAGGCAACGCCACGCACAATTAAATTTTTTTCCATTTCTATCTCTCCCTTAATCAATGTACCTCGAACATTTTCAGTACTGGAACGAACTACAATTGGCATTTCAAATTTCTTCGCTAATTCTACCGCTCTTGGATGAACAATTTTAGAACCTAAATAAGCTAGTTCTAACATTTCATCATATGTAATATCCTTTAATTTGCGAGCTTTTGTTACTATTTCAGGATCCGCTGTATAAACGCCATCTCGATCTGTGTAGATTTCTACACGACTTGCATTAATAGATGCAGCAATGGCCACGGCCGTCGTATCAACACCGCCATTTCCAAGCAGTGTGATATTATTGTTTTCATCCACCCCTTGTCCACCTGCTACAACGACTATTGCACCTTTTTTAAAGTGTTCAATGATTACGTCGCCGTTTATTTCTTCAATGCGGGCATTTCCATTTACTTTCCCTGTTGTTTGAATTCCAAGCTGCCATCCTGCAAGGGAAACTGCTCGGAATCCCCGTTTTTGAATAGCGATGGATAGAAGGCTGCTAGCAAGATGGGCATTCATCGAGTTTAAAACGTCTAATTCCCGCTCGGAAGGTGTATCAGAAAGGGAATAGGTTAATTGTTGTACATTTCCATTCAATAAATCTGTTGTAGGAACGACAGCAACGACATTTCTTCCGAACTTTTTTTCCTCTATAAGTCGCTTTGCCATTTCACCGATTTTTTCAGGCGTTGAAAGATTTTCCGCATCCAATTTCACTACAATATTTATCATCGTCACACTCCCCTTATAGGTCTCTATCAGGATGGTTTAGTTTCCTATTATTGATTATTCTATCAAAGAAAAAGACAACTCTTCACAAAATTGGTGAAAAGCTGCCTCAATACTTCGAACATAACCCGATGAGATAGCTCTCCAGAACGAATTGTTCTGACAGTCTTACATTTATTCAATGCAAAACCAGCAAATAAATTGGAACAATCAATTTACTGCTTCGGCAAGATCCCCTTTCTCTAACTCTCTTCGGAATTGTTCCTCCTCCAGCTAGGTACTGATGAATATTGCACCTCTATCTTACAATATTATCCTTTAAGCTAACATTATCACACTGTCATTCCTTTGACAATGTATTCTCCTGAAAATAATGGTGTATCTTTTCTGCAACGGTCTTTGGGATTTTTGCTTCAATCAATTCATCGATCGTTGCTTCTTTGATTTTTTTAATCGAACCAAAATATTTAAGCAATTGCTTTTTACGCTTCGGTCCAATCCCTTCAATTTCATCTAATGCGGAACGAAATGCATTTGTTTGATGTTGCTGGCGTAAAAAAGTGATAGCAAAGCGGTGCACTTCATCTTGAATTCGTTGGAGCAAATAGAAGCCATCGCTCGTTTTTTTCAATTTGATAGGCACAGGTGGGTCCCCATACAATAGCTCTGATGTACGGTGCTTTTCATCTTTCGCAAGTCCCGCAATCGGTATAAACAATCCTAGTTCATCTTCAATAACTTCCCTAGCCACTTCCATTTGCCCTTTCCCACCATCAACGATAATTAAATCAGGTAAAGGTAAATCTTCTTTTAATACACGGGTATACCTTCTGCGAATGACTTCTTGCATCGCACCGTAATCATCGTGTTTTGCCGTTTCTTTCAATTTATATTTACGATATTCTTTTTTCGCCGGCTTCCCATCGATAAACACGACCATTGCACTCACTGGATCCGCTCCATGCATATGGCTATTATCAAAAGCTTCTATTCTAAATGGTGTAGCAATATTCATAGCTTCACCTAATTGTTGACAAGCCCCAATCGATCGTTCCTCTTGTCGCTCTATCAATTGAAACTTTTCATTTATAGCAATTTCCGCATTTTTCTTCGCTAAATCGACTAACTCTTTTTTCGCTCCCCTTTTCGGCGTGAATACTTTCAAATCTAG
>JAAYHP010000330.1 GCA_012735355.1 Lysinibacillus sp.
AAAAAGTAGTCTCTTCAAAGAGACTACTTTATTTTTTTATGAATAAAATCGCAAAAATTATCCAAAAATAAATGAAAGAAAATATTTTATCCTTTTATTTAGTTTACAATTTCCTTTATTTAGTATATTTCCCATAACTTCTTAAGTTAAAAAATTGAAAAAATGTAAAGAAAAATATTATTTCAATTCTTGAAAGTAGTAGTGAAATCCAACAACCATAAAAGGTGGCAATCCTTGACAGAGCCTAATTGGAACTATACAATTAGACTGTATCATTTTTTAAAATTATACAATGAAATAGGCAGTATGTTGAAAAGAGTAATCAATATATGAGCCGACTGAAAATGAATGTGAATATAGCAAGAGGAGGTGTTCGTATGGAATACATTATCTCCGCTTTGCTTGGACTCATCGT
Source organism: Lysinibacillus sp. (assembly GCA_012735355.1). GTDB lineage: Bacteria > Bacillota > Bacilli > Bacillales_A > Planococcaceae > Ureibacillus. The sequence goes on from JAAYHP010000330.1 coordinate 416, forward strand.
CGGTGCCGCTGTTATCTATTTCTATATGAAAAAAGTGAATGAATCGAAAGTGAATGGTGCGAAACACGAGAGCGAGCTTATCATAGATGAAGCGAAACGTGAAGCGGAAGCTCTTAAAAAAGAAGCACTATTGGAAGCGAAAGATGAAACTCACAAACTTCGAACTGAAGCTGAAAAGGAAATCCGAGAACGTCGGGCTGAGCTTCAGAAACAAGAAAACCGGTTATTGCAAAAAGAAGAAAATCTAGATCGCAAGGATGATGCTCTAAACAAAAGAGAATCAAGTCTAGAGCGAAAAGAAGAGGCTCTAGCCGAAAGACAACAGCATATTGAACAGATGGAAAGTAAAGTGGAAGAGCTCGTAGCACAACAACAGTCAGAGTTAGAACGCATTGCATCTTTAACAAGGGAAGAAGCTAGAGATATTATATTAAAGCAAGTTGAGCAAGAACTTTCAACAGATATAGCTATCATGACTAAAGAAGCTGAAACCCGTGCTAAAGAAGAATCTGACAAGAAAGCTAGAGAAATATTATCGTTGGCTCTGCAACGATATGCTGCTGACCATGTGGCAGAAACAACCGTATCGGTCGTAAATTTACCGAACGACGAAATGAAAGGCCGAATTATCGGTCGTGAAGGAAGAAATATTCGTACCCTTGAAACCCTGACTGGTATCGATTTAATCATTGATGATACGCCAGAAGCGGTCATTTTATCCGGATTCGACCCAATCCGCCGTGAAACAGCTCGTCTTGCCTTAGAAAAATTAGTACAAGACGGCCGAATTCACCCAGCTCGCATTGAAGAAATGGTGGAAAAATCACGGAGAGAAATGGACGAGCATATCCGGGAGACAGGGGAACATACTACTTTTGAAGTCGGCGTTCATAATTTACATCCGGACTTAATCAAAATTTTAGGCCGCATGAAATATCGGACAAGCTACGGTCAAAACGTATTAAAACACTCCATTGAGGTTGCTCATTTAGCAGGGTTAATGGCAGCTGAATTAGGTGAGGATGTGGCGCTTGCAAAACGCGCAGGACTTCTTCATGATATCGGAAAAGCCATTGACCATGAAGTGGAAGGTAGCCACGTTGAAATCGGAGTAGAACTTGCTACGAAGTATAAGGAACATCCTGTTGTTATTAACAGCATTGCTTCCCACCATGGCGATACAGAACCGACAAGCGTAATTGCTGTCATTGTAGCTGCAGCTGACGCACTTTCTGCAGCCCGCCCAGGTGCTCGTAGTGAAACCCTTGAAAACTACATCCGCCGCTTAGAAAAGCTAGAAGAAATTTCTGAATCCTATGAAGGAGTAGAAAAATCCTACGCTATTCAAGCAGGTCGAGAAATTCGAATTATCGTGCAACCTGATAAAATTGACGATTTACAAGCACATCGACTGGCGCGAGATATTCGCAAACAAATTGAGGAAGAGCTCAATTATCCCGGTCATATTAAAGTGACAGTCATTCGCGAAACTCGTGCAGTAGAATACGCTAAATAACTTAATATGATAAAAACCTCTTTTGATTTGAAAGTCAAAAGAGGTTTTATTATTAAAAGTTAAATTAGCGTTCATTCATATTAGATGATAAAATTGTATTGGGTTTGATTTATAGAAAGTGGGTTAGAAAGATTGAAAGTACTATTTATCGGCGATATCGTTGGTTCGATTGGTCGCCAAGCAGTCGAAAAATATTTACCACGTTTAAAGAAAAAATATGAACCGGATGTTGTCATTGCCAATGGTGAAAATGCTGCAGCGGGTCGGGGCATTACTCAAAAAATTTATCACCAATTACTGCAAATGGGCATCGATGTCATTACGATGGGGAACCATACGTGGGACAATAAAGAAATCTTTGAATTTATTGATGATGCTCCTTACTTAATACGTCCAGCCAATTTTTCTAAAGAAGCCCCAGGAAAAGGATTCGTTCAAATCTCAAAAAAAGGGGTAATTTTAACGGTGATTAATTTACACGGTCGTGTATTTTTACCTCCCCACGACGATCCTTTCAAAATGGCGGATGAATTAGTTGAGGAAGCACGCAAAGTATCACCTTTAGTATTTATTGATTTCCACGGAGAAGCTACGAGCGAAAAAATTGCCTTTGGTTGGCACGTTGATGGACGAGTTTCTGCTGTTGTAGGTACCCATACCCATGTCCAAACAGCGGATGCACGAATTTTTCCAGGTGGAACGGCCTATATAACAGATGTGGGAATGACAGGTCCATACGATGAAATTTTAGGGATGAAAAAAGAAAGTGTTATATATAAATTCCAAACAAATATGCCTTCCCGCTTTGAAGTGCCAAAATCTGGGCGGGAGGTAATTAGCGGATTTTTCGTTGATATTGATGATGAAACGGGCAAAGCTATTTTCTGTGAAAGAATTTATATCAATGATGATTATCCATTTCAAGGGTAATTTTGAAAATTTGACGAAAAATTATCCTACTCAAATAAAATAAATCATTTTCCCACGATTTCCTTCCAAAATGATTCTATTTTTTTCTTCTCCTGCATAAAATGTGCTACGGGACAAAAGTTGAAGTCCTTTGAATGAACGACTAAATAAACGCTTCATTCAAAATCATTTAATAAGCTATATGGGGAGGAATAAATGTGGATTCATTAAAAGTATCGTCTCGCTCAAATCCAAATTCTGTAGCAGGTGCCCTCGTCGCGGTAATTCGTGAGCAAGGATATGCAGAAATGCAAGCGGTAGGAGCTGGGGCCCTTAACCAAGCTGTAAAAGCGGTGGCAATTGCCCGAGGTTTTGTGGCACCAAGTGGTACAGATTTAATTTGTGCACCAGCCTTTGCAGACATTACAATTGGTGGGGAAGATCGTACTGCATTAAAGCTTGTAGTTGAGAAACGCCAGCGATAGGATCATTCAAAGTGGCGAAAGGAAGTCCAACTTCCAAGTGTTGAGATGGCGGAGTATAAATGCTCCACCATCTTTTGTTTTTTCAGGACTTTTGGATATCGCTGAGATTTGTGACAATAACGCTGGAATTTATGGCGAAATCACTGAATTGAAAATATATCGCAGCCTCGAGAATTTTTCCCTTGATTTTGTATCAATTCCCGAAGATCTATCTCCAAATTTTCAAAGATTAATTAACACACGCCCCTATTAACCGTTACAAACTTATGAACAAAAATTTCCGCCAAAGGTCTGAAATTCGAAATATTTAGCCGTTTTTCGTATTTCAACAAATTCAATTCATGTTATATTTAAATAAGGAAATTATAAGTAAATAAAGTTTTAAGTATTAAGGAGATGTTAAAATGTTACATCAGCTTTCATGGAAAGTCGGTGGGCAACAAGGTGAAGGTATTGAGAGT
>JAAYHP010000331.1 GCA_012735355.1 Lysinibacillus sp.
TCGCAGATACTCGTACAAACAGTTCCGGAGTAAATTGAGGTAATGGCTCAAACTGTAATGTTTTCTTCCCACCAACAATGGTGTCTCCAATATGGTATGTTCCTGTATCGTATAAACCGATAATGTCTCCTGCAACGGCTTCATCAACTGTTTCTCTATCGTCAGCTAGAAATTGGGTGGATTGGGAAACTTTGAATGTTTTTCCAGTTCGTGATAGAGTCACACTCATTCCTCTTTCAAATTTTCCGGAAACGATTCTGACAAAGGCAATGCGGTCACGATGGGCCGGATTCATATTTGCTTGGATTTTAAAAACGAATCCCGAAAATTCACCATGTTCCACCGGATCAATATATTGTTCATCTTCCGTCAGCCTTGGTTGTGGCGCTGGTGCAAATTGCAAATAAGTTTCAAGGAATGTTTGCACACCGAAGTTCGTTAAGGCAGAACCGAAAAATACTGGCGTGAGTTCACCGCGACGAATTTCCTCTTCTGAAAAAGCATTTCCTGCTTCATCGAGTAAATGAATATCATCCATTGCTTGAGTGTAATATGAAGTTACTTTCATCGGATGATCGACTGCAAGTTCTCCCTCTTCATTTAACGGTAAGAAACGTTCATTTTCTTCCACTCGGAATTGTTCAATTCGACGGTTGAAACGATCGTATATGCCAAGAAATTCTTTCCCCATTCCAATTGGCCAATTCATAGGATATGCTTGAATTTCAAGCACTTCTTCAATTTCTTCAATTAATTCTAACGGCTCTTTCCCTTGGCGATCTAATTTATTAATAAACGTAAAGATTGGAATTCCACGCATGCGACAAACTTTAAAAAGTTTTAACGTTTGTGCTTCAATCCCTTTCGCTGCGTCAATAACCATGACAGCACTATCTACCGCCATTAATGTGCGGTACGTATCTTCAGAAAAGTCTTGGTGTCCTGGAGTATCTAATATATTTACTCTATAGCCGTTATAATCAAATTGCATGACCGATGATGTAACGGAAATTCCCCGTTGTTTTTCAATTTCCATCCAATCACTCGTTGCAAATTTCCCTGTCTTTTTTCCTTTTACAGTTCCTGCATCTCGAATGGCGCCACCAAATAACAATAATTTTTCTGTAATCGTCGTTTTTCCAGCATCCGGATGGGATATAATTGCAAATGTACGACGCGATAATATTTCTTGTTTTAATGAAGTCATTTTTCAAATCTCCTTTTTTCTACCTTCCTATAATAAAAGAATTTCCCTATTGACTACAACTATTTTTAATACGTATGATCGATTTTTTGAAAAAGTGGCATTCTTTATTGAAGTAAGTTCGTTTGAAAGTTAGAATAGATTAGATATATTATATTTCTTCAGGTTTGTTAGGAGACGATGATATGAAGAATAAAGCCGTTATATTAGGAAACAATTATTATATTGGTTTAAGTGCAATCCGTTGTTTAGGCTCAGAAGGTATACATACAGTTGCAGTTGATTATTCAGAGGAAGATCGGTACGGTGCAGCTTCTAAATATGTAAGTGAAAAAATCCTCGTTCCCCATTATAAAAACGAGCCAGAAGCATTTATTGAAGCATTGATTGACTATGCGAAAAAACAAGAAGCAAAACCTGTTTTAATTCCATGTCATGATTCATATTTAGAAGCGATCGACGCTCATCTAGATACAATTAAACAGTATTACTTACTACCCCAAACTGAACAAGGTTTAGCAACCCGTGTCATGAATAAAGACA
>JAAYHP010000042.1 GCA_012735355.1 Lysinibacillus sp.
AACCTCAACTTAACTGTTTCGATGATGAAACTAGAACACAAATTCAAGCGATTTACGAACAATTGCAAAACGGAACAATTACGACTGAAGAAGCTCAAGAAAAATTAGATAAATTGGGTGTTCAATTTCCTATAAATAGAAACAGAACTCAGAATTGTTTGATTGAAGACCTCTTGAACTAAGATTCAATAACCTCTTTCTAATGATTTTAACCTCTCTCTTCAAAAAGCTTAAACCATTTTCTTTCTGTCTTTCTATGTGGTTTTAAGCTTTTTGTTTTGCATATTTGTTTTTCATTTATGAATTCTTCAACACCCCGATCTCTTTCCCGTTAATCACCACATCCCCTGGGTTCATTTGAATCGGTTCGTAATTCGGGTTTTCAGAAAGGAGTAAAATCGTGTTACCCATCAACATGAACTTTTTTACCGTCGCTTCTTCATCGATTAAAGCGACGACAATATCTCCGTTATTCACTGACTCTTGCTTATGAACGATAATGATATCCCCTTTGTCAATTCCGGCGTCGATCATACTATCTCCTGTTACACGTAAAGCGTATGTAAGGCTTTTCCTAATCAACCAATCTTCCGGAAGCAAAATCGTATCTTCAAAATTCTCAATGGCTGCCGTTGGTATTCCTGCAGCGACATCACCTATTAAAGGAACTTCCACATCGACGTTTACATCCATCATCAAATTATTTTCGTCATCAATAATTTCCACAAGACTTTGATCTTCCACGTCTTGCACATAGCGATATGTTCGATTATGTCGCAAGTCTTTGTACTGGCGCGTTTGTTTCGTATTTGGCAAGAATTGAGGCTGACATGGCGGTATATCTGTTACAGCCTCACCATTACGGTCTATGATTTTGATGTCAACACCATCTGTCACCACTCCATAGCGAACATCGGGTTGTGCCATCATATATGATTTTAATTGTTCTAAAGCTGTATCGATACCGCTTGCAAATCTTTTCACCTCTGCAAAAATATAAGGAACCCTTTTTCCATTTACTTCTATTGAAACAACGATATCCACATAGCCCCGCCTAGAAAATTGCTGAACTGGGTATTCCAACGTAATTAATTCCAATGGATAGTCAAATGTTTTCGTTAATTCCCGTAATAACCACTGTCTAATAACTTCCTCTTTTGCATTAACATCAACAATTTGGTCCGTAAGAAGGTAATCTTGAATTGGTATGGACTGAAATGGGCGTATTTTTGAGTCCCTCATCATACGTAAATAGTCGTTTTGTATTTCTTTAATAAATCGGGATGGTTTCCGCACCGAAGACATATATAACAACTCGTTCGCTCGCGTCATTCCAACATACATGAGCTTCCGTTCCTCTGTTAACATCGTTTCATCCCCAATTCCATGTATATCATTCGGAATGACATTTTCATCGAGATGAATAAGGAAAATCACTTTAAACTCAAGCCCTTTAATGGAATGCATAGTAACGAGCTTAACGGTGTTCGTTTCAAATTGAGAAGTCCCTTCCGTTAAGATTTCACATGGGATATTGCCTTTCTCAAGACAAAGAGACATGTTTTCAATCAATCTTCTTTCCTTCGCCACAATACAAATATCCCTTAATTGATACTCACCTTCTAGCGTTTTAATTTCCTCTATAATAAATTCCGCTTGTTTTTTATCATCGATGAAATATCGGTAAATAGGTGCATGTCCATGTCGTTCAATTAATGATGGCTTCACAAAGTCCACATTGTTTTGAATATTATCATCATGTTCAATTAATCCATAAGCAGCTTTTGATATTTCTGTTGTCGTTCGGTAATTTTTTGATAATGTTTTCGCACGACCACTCATATCATAACCAATCGTTGTATAGGGTCTGCCTTTTCCTAACCAAGAGTGAGAATAGATACTTTGGGTATTATCTGCAACAAACATAATAGAAGAATAGCTTTTCTTCAAATAGAGGGCGTTTAAAAATTTCAATTGAACTTTCGATAAATCTTGGCTCTCATCGATAATAATATGAGTAAAC
>JAAYHP010000332.1 GCA_012735355.1 Lysinibacillus sp.
GTCATTCGCGCCTTATCAGATATTGCAGGTAAAGAATCGAATATAAGTTTTGATGAATTTTTACCTCTTGCTGCGAAACATTCAACGGAAATCGTATTAAAAACAATTGAAAAGTTATAACTCCTTTTGAATAGGCTTGACGTAAGCCTTTGGAAAAAAGTAATATATATGTAAGATTGTATGAGGAGGTAGTCAGATGTTCACGTTAATGTTTATTTCAGTAATGATTACTGCCATTGTTGGAATTATAGCATGGTACGGTTCAAATGATGAGCCAATCAATACAAAATAATGTTACATTAGCTCGTTTAAATGAAGATTTAAATGAGCTTTTTTCTTTTTTTATAGGAAAAGGAGCCGGCTCTTTTTTGAGCTGGCCCATGTCATTACATTTTTTCACGTTCCCTCTCTCTTTCATTTTGATTATGTTTAAATTGCTGGTACAATTTCACAAGGGCTCGTTTTTCGATACGAGAAACATAGCTGCGAGAAATATTTAACATTTTTGCGATTTCTTTTTGCGTTAATGGTTCTTCATTATTTAATCCGTACCGATATACAATTATTTCTAATTCTCTAGGCTCTAATGTATTTAAATATGCATATAATTGTTCGTAACTTTCCTTTTGTTCGATTTTCTCGATAGCAGGTTTCTCATCTAATTGTAATAAGTCACGGATTTGTAATGATTGTCCTTCTTTATCCACTCCGATGGGTTCGAATAAGGACACATCCTTTTGCACTTTTTTTTGCGCTCTTAAGTGCATCAATATTTCATTTTCAATGCAGCGAGCTGCATATGTTGCAAGGCGGGTTTTTTTGTCTGGAGTAAAGCTCGCCACCGCTTTCATTAAGCCGATCGTTCCAATGGAAATATAATCGTCCAATTGTTCGTGAGGGGGATGAAACTTCTTTACAACGTGAGCTACTAATCTCATATTCCGTTCGATTAAATCGAGTCTTGCTTGTTCATCGCCTGCCATAAATCGTTCGATGGCTTTTGCTTCTTCTTCTTTTGTGAAAGGTCGATGAAACGCCTGCCCTTTAAGGTATCCTAGAAATGCGGGAATGTCTAACCAAAGCTGCATGATGGATGCGAATATTCCGCTCAAGGAGTTCATCCTTTCCGCTTTTTTCGACATTATATGATACATAGTATGCAAAAATGAATAGGAATGCTAATCCTGTAGAAAAGTATTGTTTTTTGAAGAAAAATATCTTGAAATGAATGTATGAAATTTGATAGTTTAGAAAATGTTTCAACTGTTGTACTATTATTGAGGAGAACACCTAAAGGCTATTGATGTTTTGACAAGCTACATAGTTTTGCCAAATGAGGATATGATATAATTGGATAATAATTTTTGTTGAAGGGGAAAGGGTATTGTATAAGTTATTTTTACCTAATGAATTTGTAACATCTGTTTTTGAGATAACGCCAGAAAAATTAAATCAACTCGGCATTCGTGGTCTTATTACAGATTTAGACAATACATTAATCGAGTGGAATCGGGCTGATGCCACAGAAGAGATCGCCCAGTGGTTTAAAATGATGCAAGAGGCTCGAATTCAAGTGATCATCGCCTCAAATAATAAGGAAGCGAGAGTGAAGCGGTTCGCGGATCCGTTAAATATACCGTATATTTATCGTGCAAAAAAGCCGTTAGGACAAGCCTATTTAGCAGCTCTTAAACAATTGCAATTAAATCGCAATGAAGTGGCAATGATAGGTGACCAATTACTAACGGATATTTTAGGGGCAAAACGTTTAAAGCTGTATACTTTTTTAGTCCGGCCCGTAGCGGAGTCAGATGGCTTTGTTACGCGCTTTAACCGTTTTGTCGAAAGACGTGTATTTAATACGTTAAAAAGAAAAGGAATTCAAACGTGGGAGGAACAACAATGAATGAAATGCCAAATTGCATTGGCTGTGGCGTAAAAATACAAATAGATGATCCGGAAAAGCCTGGATATGCACCACCGAAAAGTTTAGAAAAAGAAAATGTCATTTGCCAAAGATGTTTTCGTTTAAAAAATTATAATGAAATTCAACCAGTGAGTTTAACAGATGACGATTTTTTACGAATTTTAAACGGTCTTAGTGAACAAAAGGGACTGATCGTAAAAATTGTCGACATTTTTGATTTTAACGGAAGTTTTATTCCAGGGCTTCATCGATTTGTTGGGAACAATCCGGTGTTGCTTGTTGCGAATAAAGCAGATTTATTGCCTAAATCCGTGAAACCGAACAAGGTAATCAATTGGTTGAGAAGAGCTTCAAAAGAATTAGGATTACATCCGGTAGATGTGAAGCTAGTGAGCGCCCATAAAGGACAAGGAATGACAGAAGTTATTGATACGATCGAACAATATCGAGATGGGCAAGATGTTTTCGTTGTTGGATGTACGAATGTAGGAAAATCTACTTTTATTAATCGCATTATTAAACGGGCGACAGGGGAAGGAAATATCATTACGACTTCCCATTTTCCTGGTACGACGCTAGATATGATTGAAATTCCATTGGAAGATGGAAAAGCTCTTTATGATACACCGGGAATTATTAATCATCATCAAATGGCACACCATATTCATGAAAGTGAATTAAAATACATTATGCCGAAAAAGGAAATTAAGCCGAAAGTGTATCAATTAAATGCGGAGCAAACTTTATTTGTTGGAGGATTAGCTCGTTTTGATTTTGTGAAAGGTGAGCGTTCATCCTTTACCGTTTATGTAGCAAATGACTTACCAATTCACCGTACGAAATTAGAAAAAGCAGACGCATTGTACGAAGAGCATCGAGGAAGGTTGCTATCTCCACCGTCAGAAAAGTATATTGATCAATAGCCAAGTTTTGTGCGGCATGAATTTTCTGTAAAAGAAGCAAAGACAGATATTGTGATTTCAGGCCTTGGTTGGATTACCGTTCAACATCCAAATGTAGTCGTTGCATGTCATGCTCCAAAAGGGGTAGAAGTGTATATTAGGCCATCGTTAATTTAAATGGATGGAGAGGTAAGTCAATATAAATAGAAAAGGGGTTTTGGAAATGAAGAAATGGTTTGCTGTTATTGGTGACCCAATCGCCCATTCAAAGTCACCCTTTATGCACAACACATGGTTTCAAGAGCTGGGAATAGATGCAACGTACATACCTATTCATGTGAAAAGTGAAGACTTACAAAAGGCGGTTTCATCTTTAAAACTGTTAGGAGCTAGTGGATGGAACGTAACGGTACCCCATAAAGAAGGAATCATTCCTTTTTTAGATGAACTGGATCCATTAGCTGAAAAAATGGGTGCTGTGAACACTGTTGTTAGGCAACATGATGGTACTTTAAAAGGGTATAATACAGACGGTGCAGGATTTGTGAACGCTCTAGAAGAAACTGTAGGAAAAGACAATCGCACAAAAAAAGTACTTCTTGTAGGAGCAGGAGGGGCGAGTAGAGGAATCGCCTTTGCCATGCAACAATATGGTTATGAAGACATTTCAATTGCCAATCGTACCGTATCAAAAGCGGAAGCGATCATCGATGAATTAGGAGAAGGTACAGCTTTGTCCTTAGAAGAAGCGGAAAAGCAGCTGGACAAGTATGGTATTATCATTCAAGCCACATCTTTAGGACTTTCCACTGGTGAAAATAAATTACCTCTTTCATTAAATGGAATTCAAGAAGGGACAATTGTGGCGGATATTGTGTATAATCCATTAATGACACCATTTTTAACCGAAGCGGAAAAAAGAGGCGCAACGATTGTGACTGGACTAGGTATGTTTGTTCATCAAGGTGCGATCGCTTTTAACCACTGGCTTGGCGAATATCCGAATGCGGAAAAAATGATGGACAAGCTGATGAAACAGTTAAAATAACAACTAGGAGGATTTTATGCTTTCAGGCAAACAGAAAAGATTTTTACGTGCACAAGCACATCACTTAACACCTATTTTTCAAGTTGGTAAAGGTGGCGTAACGGAGGAGATGCTTCGCCAATTAGAACATGCTCTTGAGGCGCGGGAACTCATTAAAGTGCGCATTTTAGATAATTGTGAAGAAGGTAAGCATGTAGTAGCAGAAATGCTTGCAGAAGGAACGAATGCGGAACTTGTGCAATTGATCGGTTTAACCGTTGTGTTATATAAAGAATCAAAGAAACATAAAAAAATTGAATTACCGAAATAACAATAAAGTAAGGTGTTCTCTATGAAGAAAGTGGGCATTTTAGGCGGGACGTTCAATCCACCCCATATCGGACATTTAATAATGGCAAATGAAGTGTTACACGCCTTACAGCTTGATGAAGTCCGCTTTATGCCAAATGCAATCGCTCCTCATAAAAAAAAGGAAGATGAATCAACGAATGAAAATCGTCTGCGCATGGTGGAACTTTTAGTAGCTCCCTATGAAGAATTTACTGTGGAAACAATTGAGCTGGAACGAGGGGGAGTTTCTTATACGTATGACACGATGGTGGCATTAAGGGAAAGGGAACCGAATGTCCAATTTTATTTCATTATCGGTGGAGATATGATTGATTCTCTTCATTCCTGGTATAAAATTGATGAGCTCGTTAACATCGTTCAATTCGTTGGCTTAAAACGTCCCGGTACAGAGGCTAAGTCTCCATACAATGTCATGATGGTTGAGGCACCTGAAATCGATTTATCTTCTACCTTCATACGTGAAAGATTTGCGATGGGTGGGACGTTAAGGTTTCTCATTCCTGATGAATTGGAAGCTTACATTCGAAAGGAAGGTTTGTATGGAGCGAAATGAACTATTGGAACAAATTAAGCCCCGTATGCCAGAAAAGCGATATATTCATACTATAGGAGTAATGGAAACAGCGATAATGCTAGCTGAAAAATATGGGGAAGATGTAAAAGCAGCTGAAACGGCAGCGATATTACATGATGTGGCAAAATATGCAGATGAAGAGTGGATGAAGGAAATAGTAAAAACCCATCATCTTGATGCAAGACTATTAAATTGGGGATCTGAAATATTGCACGGTCCTGTCGGTGCATGGATTGCAGAAAATGAATTTCACATTCAAGATGAGGATATTTTAAATGCTATTCGCTTCCATACGACGGGAAGAGCAAACATGTCCAAATTGGAAAAGATTATTTTTATTGCGGATATGATTGAGCCAAATCGAAAATTCGATGGGGTTGAAAAGTTGCGTAAAAAAGTAGAGAAAGATTTAGATAAAGGAATGCGGGCTTGTATTCGCCATTCCATCGCTCATTTAGTAGATATGAAACTTCCGATTTTTCCTGATTCCATCGAATGTTATAATGATTATTTTTTTGAAGAAGTTTAAGCTGTCATATTTATAAAAAGGAGAGGAATAGGGATTAATGACTGAACTTTTACAAGTGGTATATAAAGCTTTAGATGATAAGCGAGCAGAAGATATTGTTGTGTTAAATATGCAAAATATATCTTTATTGGCGGATTATTTTATTATTTGTCATGGGAATTCTGATCGCCAAATTCAAGCAATTGCAAGGGAAGTACAAGAGAAAGCTTCGGAACATGGTGTTGAAATTAAACGGGTTGAAGGTTTCGACTCTGCTCGTTGGATTTTAATCGACTTAGGTGATATCGTCGTCCATGTTTTCAATAAAGATGAACGCTTATTCTATAATTTAGAACGTTTATGGGGAGATGCACCTCAATTGGAAGTGCCGAACGCAAGTGAATAGTTACGAACGGTTTGCAGAAGTATATGATTATTTAATGGAAGATGTTCCGTATGAAAAGTATGTCGATTGGGTAAGGCGATATGCACCAAATACGGAATTTCCGACGTTGTTAGATATTGGATGTGGAACTGGAACATTAACACTAATGTTTCATGAAGCAGGGTATGATGTATGTGGTGTCGATCTTTCCGAGTCGATGCTCAGCATTGCTAACCAACGTATGCAAGAAGCGAATGTATCCATCCCTTTTTATCAAATGTCTATGGATGAATTAGAAGGGTTTAATGATCTTGATATCGCTGTTATTCCAATCGATTCCATTAACTATTTGTTTCATGAAGAAGAAGTGAAGGAAACGTTGAACCGGGTATACGATAGTTTACGCCCCGGTGGACAACTGTTTTTTGACGTTCATTCATTATATAAAATGGATGAAATTTATGCTCAAAGCCCTTTTTCTTATGATGATGGTGATATCTTTTATTTGTGGTATACAGAAAAAGGAGAAATGGAGCATTCAGTGATTCACGACATTACCTTTTTTGTTCGAGATGAAGCGACGAATTTGTTTGAACGATTTGATGAAGAACATTTCCAACGAACATTCCCTATTGAAGTGTATGAAAATTGGCTAGAAGAAGCAGGTTTTTCAACGATTACGTTCACAGCCGATTGGAAAGAAGAAAAGCCCGTTTATACGAGCGAACGGATTTTTATTCGAGCAGTGAAATAACCTCTTTTCATAAGAAGGTAAATCGAGTAAGATAAAGTTGACTCCATATGATTTACCTTCTTTAAAGGGGTGTATCATATTTTCCAAGAACTTATAAAGAAGTACGGAAAAATGGTCATTGCCCCAGGAATCCTTTGTGTAATCATCCTTATTTATATCCTTCAACAAAACAGTTCAGAAGAAGCTGAACTCATATCAACTATTCCTCAACAACAAATTCTTTCTATTGAAAATGAAGCACTTCATACCGTGGAACAAGAAATTCCAACGAAAGTGATCGTTGATGTTAAAGGTGCGGTACATTTTCCAGGTGTATATGAACTTTCAAGCGACGATCGAATTATCGATGCCATTCAAATGGCAGGTGGTTATTTAGAAGATGCGGACACGAAATATATTAACCATGCCCAAAAATTACAAGATGAAATGGTTATTTATATTCCAAAAAAAGGCGAGTCCTTTGAAGAACCTCCATCTGCTCAATTTATCACTCAAGTATCATCTACTAGTAAACAAGACAACAAGGTAAATATTAATACTGCCGATGAATCTGAGCTCACCACATTATCCGGAATTGGACCATCAAAAGCTAAAGCCATCATCCAATATCGAGAAGAGTACGGTCCTTATAAAACGATTGAAGAGTTAAAAAATGTTTCTGGAATCGGTGAAAAAACCTTTGAAAAATTAAAAGATTCCATTACTGTCAAGTAAAGCTATTTTCATTGTTTGATTTTTCAACTACACTATTTATAGAATATATTTGGAGGTAATCATATGGAGCGGATCACTTGGGATCAATATTTCATGGCACAAAGTCATCTGCTTGCACTTAGAAGCACTTGTACGAGACTGAGTGTCGGAGCAACTATCGTGAGAGAAAAACGCATCATCGCAGGAGGTTATAACGGCTCCATATCGGGGGATGATCATTGTATCGATGAAGGATGCTACATGAGAGACAATCATTGTGTACGCACGATTCACGCAGAAATTAATGCGTTATTACAATGCGCAAAATACGGTACTCCAACAAATGGTGCAGACATTTATGTTACCCATTTCCCATGTTTACAATGTTCGAAAGCAATTATTCAATCGGGCATTAAAAATGTATATTATGCAAACGATTATAAAAACGACCCTTACGCTATCGAACTATTTGAAAAAGCGGGAGTAAACGTCGTACATGTTCCTTTCAATAAAGGGAAAATTGATTTTTTACAAAAGGAAAAATATCAACTAACGAATGAACTTTTGGACAAGCTACGTCAAGCTGGCATCAATGAAGAGGAAATGACTTCATTTGAAAAGAGGGTGAAGGAGTTATTTGATATTTAAACATAAATGGATTTACTATGCCTTGTCGGTTCTCATCGCTTCTATTAGTGCCCATGAGTCGGCTTGGCTTTTATTTTTATTATTCCCATTAGTCATTATCGCTATCGTTAAAAAGTTTTCGATTGTACACAAACTCTCTCTTGTAATCTTCTGCATTGCTTGCTTCTGTTATTTTTCCTTCCAGCTACAAAACATAGAGAAACCGGTTGAACTTCCGACTACACTTACATGGACTAGTGAATATAAAATCAATGGGAATATGCTTCGCGGGTTTATGAAAGATTCGGATGGTCGAAAAGTATATGTACAGTATAAGTTTCAGTCTGAAGAAGAAAAATTACAGTTCGAATCAACTTCACTTGTAGGAAAGAGGTTTTTTATAGAGGGCGAATTGGTTGAACCGGCAAGACCAGCCCATGCCTATAGTTTTCGAATGACATCTTATTTAAAGAGCAAAGGGGCAAAAGGCGTTGTTGAAATTGTCAGTTTAAAGTATGTCGGTACGAAAAAGGGCATTATCGAACAAATTAGTGTTAAACGCTTTTTATTACAAAAGCATATAGAAGAAACTTTTCCAGAAAGTTTATTTGCAGAAGCAGAGGCTTTAATAATTGGTTTACAAGACCATGTGGATGATGAAATGAGGAGAGCCTATCAAAAATTAGGTATTACCCATTTATTTGCGATTTCTGGATTGCATATCGGAATTTTATCCTTCTTATTTTACGAAGGTCTCCTTCGTTTGAACATCAGGAGGGAATTTGCAACCATTCTTTTAATGATTGTTTTACCTCTATATGCAATATTAGCTGGTAGTGCTCCTTCTGTTTGGCGTGCCGTTATTGTCGTAGAATTAATTATAATATCGAAATGGAAACGTCAGCTCTCAATTGACGATGCCTTAGCAATTAGTTTCATTGGATTCGTGCTTGTCGAGCCTTGGGTAATATATCAGATCGGATTTCAATTATCCTATTTAGCGACAGCGAGTTTAATATATTCCAGCCGTTTTTTAAGTTCGATCGCTTCTTGGTGGAAACAATCATTTTTCATTACTTTTGTTTGTCAATTGATTGTTTATCCTTTGCTTCTTTTCCACTTTTATGAACTTAGCATTTCCTCGTTTATTGTAAATATAATATATGTGCCTCTATTTTCCTTCATTATTATTCCTATCAATATTTTATTACTTATTTTTTCTTTTCTTCCAAGTTCAATTGTGAATATCGTGTTTGCCATTTATGAACCTTTGCGACTTCAAATAACGAAAGGGACATTTTTCCTTCAATCGTTACCATACCAAATGTGGATTCCTGGAAAGCCAACGTTATTGAACATCTTTATTGCTTATGTCAGCGTATTCGTTACCTTTTATTTCATAGATATGCGGGAGAAATGGTGGAAAGTTGTCCTTGTATTAATGCTTCCAGTTGTGTTTCTCCAATTCCAATGGAAAATGAATCCCCATCTCGTCATTTCTTTCGTCGATGTAGGGCAAGGAGATTGTATTGTCATTGAATTACCTTATCGCAGAAAAGTATATGTAATAGATTCAGGAGGTGTACTTCGCTTTCAGCAAGAAGCATGGAAAGAACGAAGAACACCATATGAAGTTGGGAGACAAGTTGTCGTTCCTTATTTGAAAGGAAAGGGGATATCGACGATTGATAAACTCATTTTATCCCATGCAGATAGCGACCATGTGGAAGGAGCAGAAGAAATATTAAAGGAAATTCGTGTAAAAGAAATTCATGTAACTCCATCTTCTTTAATGAAACCAGTGATGGAGGATTTATTAAATGAAGCAAAACAACAAAAAGTTCCTATTAAAGAACAAATTGCAGGGGAAGCTTGGCATGTTGGAGATGTGAGCTTTCAATATGTGTGGCCTTTTGACACAGAATATGAAGGGAATAACGATTCCCTCGTACTTTATTTAAAAAAGAATGACTTTGAAGCATTGTTTACCGGCGATTTAGAGAAGGAAGGGGAAGCGGAGTTAATAGAAAGGTTTTCTTCATTATCAAACATCGATTTATTAAAGGCGGGTCATCACGGCAGTAAAACGTCGAGCAGTGAAGAATTTATTCAAAAACTAATGCCGATTATTACGATTTTTTGTGCAGGGGAAAATAATCCTTTCGGCCATCCCCATGAAGAGGTGTTAGAAAGATTTCAACGACTTGGATTAAAAACGATTACTACCGGCGA
>JAAYHP010000333.1 GCA_012735355.1 Lysinibacillus sp.
AATATCCCCGGGAGTTTGGCTAATAAGTATTGCAAGTTGTCTAATATTTGCATGAATTTGACTAATATCGCCGTAAATTTCATCCAATTTTATCAGCTAGGGTAATATCCGCTTCACTTTGGCTAATATCACACACGAAATTGCAAAACACATTTAGTTAAAATTCCCATTGCATAGAAAACTCGTTCTAATGTAGCATGTATTTTAACTTGATGAATCACTAAAGGAGTTAGATAAATGATTCGACCAATGACAATAGAAGATATCGAAAAAGTTTTAGACATATTTAATGACGCGATCATTAATACGACTGCTGCTTATCATGTCGAGCCACAAACTTTAGAAGAAAAAAGACAATGGTTTTTAGCAAAACAAAAGGTGAATGATCCTATGTTTGTTTATGAAGAGAATGGCGAGGTTATTGGTTTTGTCACCTATAGCCAGTTCCGTCCTTATGAAGGCTATAAATATTCTATGGAACATTCCGTGTATGTCGATAAAAACCATCACGGAAAAGGCATAGGAAAAATCCTTTTACAAAAGATTATTGATGAAGCAAAAATTCGAGGCGTGAAAACATTAATTGCGGTCATTGATTCGGAAAACATAGGCAGCATTAAAATGCATGAAAAGTTTGGTTTTTATTTTGCTGGAAGATTAAAAAATGTAGGATATAAATTCGATAAATGGTTAGACATCGTATATTACCAGTTAGATATCGAATGAATAAATTGAAAGATTCATCTCAAATTATGATGGGATGAATCTTTTTCATTTGGTACCAAAACGAAAAAGGTCAAGGGAAAATTTTTTCTGTATAGCTTCATATGACATTTGTAATAAAAAAAACATGATGTTTGATTCTACTGACGAATTGAAGGAAGTAGTACGATAATTGCAACAATATAAAGGAAAGGTGAAACAGATGTCAATGACCGACGCAGAAAAGACTAAAAAGTTACGAAAAGACGTTGCTCCTTTTGCAAAATCAGAAACGAAAAAAAGTATTATGCAGATGATAAACACAATTATTCCCCTTCTAATAATTTGGGGAGTTGGATATGCTTTCTCCGATACGTATCTATGGCTTAGTGTGTTATGTGGAGTTGTCGCTTCTGGATTTGTAGTTCGCACTTTTATTATTTTTCATGATTGTACACACGGCTCATTTTTCAGTAGTAGAAAAGCGAACGATATCGTAGGGAATATTACGGGAATACTTACGACTTTCCCTTATTCGAAATGGAGAAGGGAGCATTTAATCCACCATGCAACAAGTGGAAATTTAGATAAACGTGGTATTGGCGATATCGACATGTTAACGGTCGATGAATATTTAGCCCTTTCGAAAATAAAAAGAATCGGATATCGTCTATACCGCAATCCCTTTGTTATGTTTGGATTAGGTCCACTTTATTTAGTGTTAGTGTTAAATCGTTTTAACAGAAAAGATGCGAAGAAAAAAGAACGGTTAAATACGTACTTTATAAACATTGCAGTGCTATTAATCATCATTGCACTAATTGTGATATTTGGTTGGAAGGCAGTATTACTCGTTCACGGTGTAACAATGTTTATTGCAGGAGCATTAGGAATTTGGCTATTTTATATTCAACATACGTACGAAGATTCTTACTTCGAGTATGACCCTGAATGGGATTATGTAAAGGCAGCGGTAGAAGGTAGTTCTTTTTATAAATTGCCGAAAGTTCTTCAATGGATAACAGGAAATATCGGTTATCATCATGTGCATCATTTAGCGCCGAGAGTACCGAATTATTATTTAGAAGATGCTCACAATTCCGTACCGCCATTACAAAAAGCAACAACGATTACCATTCGAACTAGCCTTGAGTCAATACGATATAAATTGTATGATCCTGAGCAGAAAAAGTTCGTATCTTTCAAAGAGGTTGAAAGTATGTACGGTACGAGAGGTAAATCTGTCGAAGCGTAAAAGCAGTCCCAAAAGTTATGTAAACTTTTGGGACTTTCACTTTTTAAGAGAGTATAATGGAAGAAAAAAACTGATAAGGAAGACAATAAATGCAAAGTTGGTATATGATTTTTCCAAAAAGTAAATGGATAAGCATTTATATATGGATTATTTTTTGTATATTGCCCTTTTATTTTCTATTTCGATCGTTATCCCACATTCAAATTATCATTGGCGTTATTTTAATTTTGTTTTACTTTTTATCTTACTATTTTTCTTACCATTCAAAAAATGGTCTTGTCTATATGTGGGTTAGTTTTGAAATGGCATTAAAT
>JAAYHP010000334.1 GCA_012735355.1 Lysinibacillus sp.
ATTTTAGAGAACCTAGTTACTAATTTAACAAAAATGCATACTAAAAACAGTATGTGACAAACTACTTTCATGGAGGTGTAAATTATGGGTAATAACAAAAAGAGCAATGTAAGTGGTACCGTTAGTGATGAGCATGCAGTAAGGAAAAACTTATCAAGGGCGTTTGATCATGAACTTGCAAACGAACCTTTATCTCCGCAAGAAAAATTCAATAATAAGAAAACGAAGAAGCGCCAATAATGTTAAGTTAGTCCCCTCTTTTAAAAATGAGTACCGAATCACATTCTCAATAATAAAGAACGACTTCCACTATGGGGAAATCGTTCTTTTTCATTTATCCTAGTATTACCTTAGTGTTAAAAAGTTAATATTTATAAGATTGACCACCATCAATTGGCACAACAGCACCATTAATGAAATCTGCTTGGTATGAAAGTAGGAAAGCTACTAAGTAACCAACCTCTTCTGGTTTACCAAAACGGCGCATTGGGTTTGGTTTTACGAACTCTTTCCCTACTTCTTCCCAATTGTCTCCACCCATTTGACGTAATGAACCCTCTACCATAGGGGTCATAATGGCACCTGGTGCGATTGCTTTAATTGAAACGCCATATTGACCGTATTCAACTGCAGAGTTACGTGTTAATCCAACAACACCATGTTTCGATGCTGCATAACCAGATTGATTTCCTACACCGCGAATACCACCGACTGAAGCAGTATTTACAATTGAACCATAACCTTGTTCTTTCATTACTTTTAATACGTATTTCATGCCGTAGAAGACACCATTTAAGTTAACGGAAATAACCTTATGGAATTCATCAACACCAAAGTCTTCTGTTAAGTTTTGTTTACCTTCGATACCAGCATTGTTAAAGAAGCCATCGATGCGACCGAACTTTTCAACAGTTGCATCACCATAGCCTTTTACCTCATTTTCATTTGCTACGTTTGCTGTTATTAATAACACTTCAGCTTGTGGCGCAATCGCTAATACTTTTTCCTCTGTTTCTTTTAAGCCTTTTTCATTTAAATCTACTAATACTAACTTAGCACCTTCTTCTGCTAATTGAAGTGTTGCTGCTTGTCCAAGACCTGAACCTGCACCTGTTACAATTACTACTTTATCTTCAAAACGTCTCATCTTAATATCCCCTCCGTTATTAAACGTTATATAATGCACCATCAACTGTATATGATGAAGAACTTACATAAGAAGCTTCATCTGATAGTAAAAATGCAACGACATTCGCTACTTCATGTGGTTCACCATAACGCTTCATTGGAACAGCTTCTTGATATGCAGATTGAGCTGCTTCAGCTGCACCAGGAGCAACATTAGACTCGATTTTACGCATCATTTGTGTATTAATAACACCAGGATTTACTGAATTCACACGCACGTTATATGGAGCACCTTCGATTGCTGCTACTTTGTTAATACCCATTAACGCATGTTTCGATGAATTATATAACATCATCAATGGCGAGCCGATTAAACCCGCTACAGAAGCAGTGTTTACAATGGATCCTGATTTTTGTTCTTTCATAATTGGCAATACATATTTAATGCCGTAAAATGCACCTTTTACGTTAATGTTGTATACGAAATCGAAATCTTCTTCTGTAATATCTTCAATTTTTTTCGCTGGACCTTCAACGCCCGCATTATTGGCAAATCCATCAATGCGACCGAATTTTGCTACAGTTTGCTCAACATAATTTTTTACTTCATCTTCTTTTGAAACGTCTGCTTTTATTGTAAGAACTCGATCTTCACTTAAATTAAGTTCTTCTGCAACCGCTTTCACAGCATCTTCGTTTAAATCTACTAAAGTTAATTTAGCTCCTTCACTAGCAAGTTTACGAGCGATTTCTTTCCCAATACCACCTGCAGCACCTGTAATAATAACGACTTTATCTTCAAATCTCATTTGTATTACCTCCCCTAAAGGTCTTGTTTACATTTTTATTATAAACGCTTTCACATTTTTTTATACAATCATTAACATTTGCTATAATGTCGAATAAACCAACACTTTTAGTCAATCTGTCGAACAATAGGGGAGTTATGATGAAAGCCAATTCTATCCAAACGATGCGTACAAAAAACTTCTTGAAAAAAGCATTTATTGAAATGGTACATAAGAAGGGGTTTAGCGCCGTTACCGTAAAGGACATTGTTGACCAAGCTCAATATAATCGAACAACCTTTTATGTGTATTATCAAAACATAAACGATCTTGTGGAAGAATTAATGGAAGAAATGTTTGAAGCAATCCAATACTATAGCATAAATAAGTATCAAATCGAAAGCCGGGTAGAAGTGAAACAGTTAACGATAAACTCCTTCGAATTGTTATATTACATTTACGACAACCGGGATTATTTTAAATTAATGCTATTAGAAGATACACTGCCATACATACACCAACAATTGCCTGAAGCGATTTTTAATGTTTTAAAATCGAAATTTGACATTCAATACGGAGTGTCTATTGTTGATGATGATTCTCAAAAGCGTTATATGGCTTATGGTACAGCAGGATTAATAATGGACTGGATTGCAAAGGATTTTGATGTTTCACCGAGCGAGATGACAGAACGTCTCATAAAAATTTTAAACACCTTTGCAAAAGGATTTATAATAAAAGAAATTGAGAATTCATAATATCCTTACAATTAAAAAACGAATTCCACAAAAACTGGAACTCGTTTTTTAATTTCTATTAGCATATTAGTTTAATTGTCCATAGACAAAATCACTAGTTTTTAATCAACATTTCAACAATTTCTTTTTCCCTTTCTTGAAGAACTTCTGGAGTCCATTCATTCTTTTGGTCAATAAATACTTTATTGGCTTGAAATACATCTATTCGACCACTTAAATATCGTTCTTTTTTCTCTGAAAAATCTAGATTACTTAAAGAACTATTTTTTCTCTTATTGATTAATACAAGATTCGCTATTTTATCAACCCAGTATTTATGTTCTTCTTCTGTAAAGTCCTTTGTCCATTGACTTCCAGCGTTAGGATGTTGCGGCAAAATATGTTCCACACTTATATTTTTATATCCTGATAAGTGAACAGTATTGTCACTCATTAAGTATTCTATTTTTAATAAAAGATATTTCGCATATTGTTTATTATAAATATCTCCACTTATATTTCTTTTAAATTCTTCCAAGTCAATTTTAAATATTTGAACGTTTTCAAATAATTCCTCTGGATTAGTAGCTCTTTCTATAGCTTTTAAAATGGCATTCATACCTTCAAGCCGCAGAGTTAGATTAACCCCTACAACCCAATCACCTACAAATTTAAATTCTAATTTCTTTAAAAACTCTTCTAATTTTTGATGTTTAAATTTTGCATAGTAAAACATGATAGCAGGAATCCAATCTTCTGATCGAAGCCCAATTTTCATGATTGTAATAAGATTTTTGAATTGATTGCTTAATTCGTTATCTTCCAACTCTATCACATTTTGATAAACTTCGTCATACTGCTTAATAAAATCTAATGTTTCTTGACCCTTTGTCAGTTTGCCTAATTTATAAATTTTTTCTTCAAATTCATCAAGTAAATTCGATCTTGCTTTTTCTTTCACTATAATTGTTCTAAGGAAATTTAAAAAGCGATCAAAACCTTCCCCGTATCTTCCTTCGATCTCTTCCCAATATTTTGCATATTTCTTAATGCCTTTATCATTATTTAAATAACCAATATTCATAGATTTTAAAATATCGGCACTTGTTAATGGAATTCCTCGATCGTTTAAAATCGTAAACATTCGGAATGCATCTTCCGTATTATCTGTTGCAACATAAATAAGTAGTGCTTTATTTAAAATAAATTGGACAAATTTATCTAAATTATCTTTCCCCTCTAGTTGTTCCCTTAAAACTAATAAGGCATTAGCCATGTTGGTAATCGAAATATTGTCCTTTTCCTGTTCTTCTTTTAGCTCATTAATTAAACTAGTACCATTCTCTTCAATAACATATTTTTTTATAAAGCCTTCTACATCATCTCTAATTTGATAAGTGATGCGCTGTCTTTCCGGAATCATCAATAATTCATCTGCTCTTTGATAAATCTTTTGCTGTAAAGTTTCTTTATATGAAGGGTTTTCGAGCAAATCTCTTAATACAGCAAACATTAAAAAGAATGTAGTAAGCCGTTGTTGCCCATCTAACACTTCATATTCAGTAAATTCATCGTTATTTGTTCTTTTTAATACAAGAGAACCTAAAAAATATTCATTTTCATTTTTATATGTAAATGCATAATAAAGATCATCAATGAGATCAATTATATTTTCAGTTTTCCAAACGTACGAACGTTGATATTCTGGAATTAAAAACCAAAAATCTGGCGAAAAAATTTTTTGCAATACCCTTTTATCTGACTCTATTTTTCCTTTTCCCATTTTATATAAACTCCTTTAGTTGTGATTTCCGTAAATGTTATTCCTACCAGTTAGTGTATAAAGAAAAAAGAAATATTTACATCCTTCCTCAACAAAATAGTACCACTTTTGACCTGGTCTGGTAATTCAATTTTTAGTTGAATATTAAAAGAGGTTGGGACATATAGCTAATTTAATTAAGAATCAGTGAAGAAGCATAGTAAAAAAATGATATGCAACGAAAATTGATTGGAGTGACGGGG
>JAAYHP010000335.1 GCA_012735355.1 Lysinibacillus sp.
AATAGAAGATTTGCGAGGGGTAAAAAGTGAACGCCCAATCCAAACCCTTGCCTCCCGTGGGTTAATTCAAGAAGTCGGTAGAGCAGAAGGAACAGGCCGAGCAATTCTTTATGGAACAACGAAGGAGTTTTTAAATTATTTTGGCATAACAGACTTATCGGAGCTTCCACCATTGCCTGAAGGAAATTTAGAATCAGAGGAGGAAGAAACGGATCTGTTTATGACGAAATTCCAAGAAGTTTTTCAAAATGACAATGAATGAAGGAGTGGCTAATTGAGGCTAACAAAGTTTATTTTTGCTATTGTTTTTTCATTTACTGCTTTCTTTTCTATGGAGCACGTTGTAAAGGCATCCTATGTCGTGATTGATGCGGACACGGGGAGAACGCTACTCGGGAGCAATGAACATGAAAGAAAGCCGATTGCGAGCCTAACGAAAATTTGGACGGCCCTTGTTGCCATCGAAAATAGTGAGTTGGATGATGAAGTGGTCATCTCCCATGAAGCTGCAATGAGCGAAGGGTCGTCCATTTATTTAGAACCGGGGGAAGTTACGACAGTAGAAACTTTGCTGTATGGATTGATGCTTCGATCTGGAAATGATGCTGCATATGCCTTAGCAGAACATGCGGGAGGCTCTGTGGAAGGATTCGTGGATTTAATGAATGAAAAAGCGTTGTATTATCGTTTGCATCAAACTTATTTCACAAACCCCTCTGGCTTACATCATGATTTGCATTTATCATCCGCTTACGATACGGCGCAAATGCTCCGAATTGCTCTAGAAAATGAAGATTTCTTTAAAATCGCATCAACGATTAATTATAAAAGTAATACGAGGAACGGTACTGTTTGGCAAAACAAGCATCGTTTGCTCCGTGAACAAGTTGGGGCAGTAGCGGGTAAAACAGGTTATACGAAAGTAGCGGGAAGGACTTTAGCAACCTATTTTGAAAAAGGTGACGAACGTATCATTGTAGTCACTTTGAATGAACCAAATGACTGGCAAGTACATAAATATCTTGCAAACCAAGTTTTCGATGAATACGATGTAAAAACGATTGTGAGAAAAGGGAAATATAAAGCGACATCAAATATTACAGTTCAGTTAGAAGAACCGATAAAACTTTTAATAAAGAAAGATGAAGAAAAGGAATTGCAAAACGTATTACATCTTTCTCGGAATAAAGATATCGACTTTGGTATATGGCATGTGTTTTTAAATAATGAAAGCATTTATTCTACAAGAGTTTCATTGAAATAGCAATTTTGTTAACAACTGTCTAGATGGGTGAAGCCTTTCTAGCAGTTTTTTTCTTTTATAAAGAGAGTGGAGTGATTGAAAGGGCTCGAGCAAAGGGTGAAGGGATTGGGCTTTGGGGTGAGAGGTGAATGCGTCCAAATTCGTTGGGTAAGCGCCCGAATTGATTTGCCAAGCGCCCAAATCACTGCTCTATGCGCCCGAATGGGTTTGCCAAGCGCCCGAATCGCCTCCCCTTGCGCCCAAGTTGCACCTTTATCCGCCCGAGTAGGTAGAGAAAGTGCCCGAATAGTGATGTTATCCGTCCGAGTTGATAGAGAAAGCGCCGAAAAGTGCATCCATGCGCCCGAATGAGTAGCCAAATGCTCGTTTGGGAGCGCTATTCGCCCAAGCGAAGAAGTCACAAATAATACAATTGAGATATTTTCCTTTAATCTTGCAACAAAATATGACATAATTTCATCAGTTAAAATGTTTAGAAATATTGTTTTTAATTAATTTCAGAGGTGAATCATCTGATGGAGAGACTACAAAAAGTTATTGCCTATGCCGGAGTGGCTTCGAGAAGAAAAGCAGAACAGCTTATTTTGGAAGGAAAAGTAAAAGTAAATGGGAAAGTTGTTACCCAATTGGGGACAAAAGTATCGAATTCTGATGTCATTGAAGTGAACGGAATTAAGCTTGAAAAGCAAGATAAAGTATATTATTTACTTTATAAGCCAAGAGGGGTCATTTCTACTGTTTCGGACGATAAAGGACGAAAAACGGTTGTTGATTTCTTTAAAGATGTGGTGGATGAACGGATTTTCCCTGTAGGTCGTTTAGATTATGATACTTCGGGGCTGATTTTATTAACAAATGATGGAGAATTTGCCAATTTAATGACCCATCCAAAATTTAAAATTGAAAAAAAATATATTGCTCGATTAAAAGGAATTCCAACAATTGAAGATCTAAAAAAACTGCAAAGAGGCATTGAATTGGAAGATGGAAAGACGGCTCCTGCAAAAGTAAGTATGACAACGGTTGATCGGAAAGCAAATAAAGCGATTTGTGAAATTACGATTCATGAAGGGCGCAATCGGCAAGTACGTCGCATGTTCGAAGCCATCGGAACACCTGTCGTGAAATTAAAGCGGGAAAAATTTGCCTTTCTCGATTTAACGGGCCTTAATCCTGGAGAGTTTCGTGAACTGACAAAGCATGAAGTGAAGCGCTTACGAGTGCTTGCAGAAACTGGAAGAATTGATTAATACTACCCTCGTAGTGAAAACCTTCATAAACATTTCATATTTGGAAAAGAAATATTTGTTATAATGGAATAGATTTTATGGATTACTTCAGGGAGGATGCCATATGGAAAAGAAAAGGAAGCGATCGATAATCAGAGGTATCATACTTGGAGTGTTGGCTTGTGCGATTATTTATACGGTTTATAGTTCAGCGACAAAAGAAAAGGTTGAAGTGTTAGCT
>JAAYHP010000336.1 GCA_012735355.1 Lysinibacillus sp.
ATAAGGTTATCGAATTAATAAATCAATCAATTGAATCTACTGCAAATGCTGCTGATACGAAAGCTTCGGCGGCTAAAGCTAGTGAAACGGTTTCAAAATAATATTTTGATATAAAATTAAAGAAAAGGGGACTGTTTTTTATGACTACAGTATTTGAAGTAGAAAAGGTAAATCCACTAAAACCATTAGAAGGAAAAGTAGCGATTGTAACAGGGGCTTCTCGTGGAATAGGAGCAGAAATTGCAAAAGCTTTAGCAAGAAATGGTGCAACAGTTGTTGGAACATATAATAGTAACCCTGCTAGTATTGAAGAAGTTGGAAAAGTGATTGCTGAAGAAGGTGCTGGTACTTTCCATGCAATTCAAGCAGATGTTTCCGTTGCTGAAGATACGGAAAGACTTGCAACAGAAGTAGTCGAAAAATTCGGTAAAATCGATATTCTAATTAATAATGCGGGTATTACAAAAGACCGTACATTCCGAAAAATGACAAAAGAAGAATGGGATGCGGTGATTAACGTTAACTTAAGCGGTATATTCAACGCGACAAAAGCGGTAATTAACCATATGCTTGAACAACAATATGGTCGCATCATTAGCATTAGATCAATCGTCGGTCAAGCTGGTGCTTTTGGTCAAACGAACTATGCTGCGTCAAAAGCAGGTATCTTAGGTTTCACAAAATCTCTTGCTTTAGAAACTGCTTCAAAAGGAATCACTGTGAATGCGGTGTGCCCAGGCTACATCGGTACAGAAATGGTAGCAGCAATGCCTGAAGAAGTATTGCAAAACATTGTAAGTCAAGTTCCTATGAAACGCTTAGGAAAGCCGAGTGAAGTTGCTCAAGCAGTACTATATTTAATCCAAGCAGACTTTGTAACAGGTCAAGCCATTAGCGTGAACGGCGGACTTTACATGTAAGTTTTTTGTGTGTATTAAATCTTGGGAGGGATTATGTGGTTACTCTAGATACAACTGCATTTGAGGAATGGATTAACAGTTTACCGAAAGATCCAAATCTCGAAAAAATAAAACGTTTAAATGAAGTATTATTCACAGCCCCAGAACCTCAAGTAGGTCAAACACCAAAAGAAGTGATTTGGACTAAAAATAAAGCGAAACTTTATCGTTACCAACCTAATAAGAAAAAGACAAATAAAGTACCGATTCTTATTATTTACGCATTAATTAATAAACCGTATATTTTGGACTTATACCCTGGAAATAGTTTAATTGAATATTTAACAGACCGTGGTCATGATGTGTATTTATTAGACTGGGGCGAAGCAGGTTATGAAGACCGCCATATGAAATTAGAAGACTACATTGTAGATTACATTCCACGAGCTGCGAAAAAAGTGTTAAAACATTCCGGCGCAAAGGAAATCACAATGTTCGGTTATTGTATGGGCGGTACGATGACTGCGATCTTTACAGCCCTTTATCAAGATAAATTACCAATCCGCAATTTAATTTTACTGACAAGCCCAATCGACTTTAGTGACGCAGGACTTTATACAAATTGGTTAGATAAAGATTATTTCCAACTAGATAACATCGTTGACACCTTTGGAAACGTTCCGTACCAATTTATAGATTTTGGAAACAAATTGTTAAGCCCGCTTTCAAATACTGTAGGCGTTTATGTCAATATAGCTTCTAACATTGATAATGAAAACAAAATTTTAAACTGGAAACTGATGCAAAAATGGTTTAATGATGGGGTGGACTTCCCAGGCGAATCTTACAGGCAATGGATTCGTGACTTCTACCAAGAAAATAAATTAATTAACGACAAGTTAGAAATTCGCGGTGAGAAAGTTTTATTATCAAACATTAAAGCTAACTTGTTAAACATCGTAGCGACGCGTGATAACATCGTGTTACCGCATCAAATTGAACCTTTAAATGATAAAGTTTCAAGCAAAAACAAAACGTTGCATGTGGTAAATGCGGGTCACGTATCAGTCATTACAGGTAGAAGAGCGGTCGCCGAAAGATATCCATATATTGAAAATTGGCTCAACGAAAATTCAAAGTAATGTTTGATTAGGGTGTATTAGTAGGAGCTGGCTGAAGAGTGAAAGGGAATGAATCTTCAGTTCAGCTCCTTTTTTATGATTGTATTAATTCGACTTTTTCATGAAAAAGTTTTTTTATTCGTGCATGTATACGTATTTTGTTTTAAAATACTTTAGGTACGATAGTTTTGACTTAGAAAAACTATGGAAATGCTAGAATCAATATAATGAATGGTGTATAATCCAACTTGGAGAGTTTATCTCGGTATACACGTAGAGAGAGGGAGGTAGGCATTTTGCAAATTTGGCTTGCGATATTGTTAATCGTTGTTGCGTTAATCGCTGGCGTAGCCTTAGGATTCTTCATGGCTCGTCAATATATGATGAAATATTTAAAGGAAAACCCACCAATTAATGAACAAATGATTCGCGTGATGATGGCGCAAATGGGTAGAAAACCATCAGAAAAACAAGTGCGTCAAATGATGGCACAACTAAATAAAATTCAAGAAAAAACAAAATAATTTGTTTAGGTTGTCCTATGGAAGAATTCGAATTCTGAAAGGGATGACCTTTTTTATTTTTTGTATTTGAAGATTTGGACTCGGGCGAATGCTCTTTTTTTGTTTATGCACTTGTTCAAGTGGTTAAGTGAGTTTGCTAAGTGCCCAAATCAGAGCGCTAACCGCTTGAGAGAAAAGTGTAAATGCTAAAGTTAAAAACATGTCCACCCAAAGCACGGCTCCATTCGCCCGAGTGTGGAGGTCAACCACCCGAGCGAGATTGCTAAACGTTTAAAGTTAGCGCAACTGTATGAAGTTATTCTCCTAAAGTTCCCCGCGAAACACCAATTTCACTAGAAACTCCTTAACAACCTTTTCATACTCCACGGGATTTTCATTGAAAGATTGGGCGTGGGCCCCTCGCTCAAATAACTTCAACATTTTTGGACCTTCCTTCAACTCATACATATCTTCAGTCATCTTACAAGGAATAAACGTATCGGGAATGCTATGAATAAAAAGCATAGGTTTTCGAATGTTTTTCACAGCATCTTTCGGCGTCACATTTTTAAAACGATATCCATCGCGGAAACGAATAAACATATTTGCTAAATGTACTGGAATGCTAGAGG
>JAAYHP010000337.1 GCA_012735355.1 Lysinibacillus sp.
AGATGGACGAGTGTTTGATTTAATTCCTATTTCTGATACCCATTTTGTAGCGGCTTCATGCGTAAAGGAGGGCGTATAAATGTGGAAATCAGTTGTTAGACGTTGCCTTCTCATGATTCCCCAATTAATCGCTTTGAGCATTCTCGTCTTTGTCATTGCGAAAATGATGCCGGGGGATCCTTTTACAGGGATGATTACACCAGAAACAGATCCAGAGCGGATTGAAGAATTGAAAGAAGAATTAGGTTTAAATGATCCTCTCCCAGTGCAATACGTTCGATGGGTGAAAAATGCTTTACACGGGGATTTTGGCGTTAGTTATACCTTTCAGCGAGATGTAGCATCCCTCATCGGGGAGCGAGCGTTGAATACCTTTTGGCTTTCCTTTGTGAGCGTTATTTTGCTGTATATCATCGCCATTCCTTTAGGGATACTAGCTGGCCGTTATCAGCAATCAAAACTAGATAAATCGATTGTGTTTTACAGTTTTATTACTTATGCGATACCTACCTTTGTGTTGTCCTTATTATTTTTATATATTTTCGGTTACAAGCTTCAATGGTTTCCAACGAGCGGCAGTGTCGATATCGGCTACGAACGAGGAACAATCCAGTACATATGGAATAAGTTTTATCACATACTACTTCCAGCAATCACCTATGCCATCCTCGGAACGACCGGCGTGATTCAATATTTACGTTCTGAAATCATCGATGCGAAAATGATGGATTATGTTCGAACAGCCCGAAGTAAAGGTGTTCCAATGAAAAAGATTTATTCGAAACATATTTTGCGCAACTCCTTTATTCCCATTGCCGCATTTTTAGGGTTTACCATTACAGGGCTTCTTGGTGGTTCTATTTTCATCGAAACGATATTTGGCTATCCAGGAATGGGGCAATTGTTTATTACTTCAATCGCATCAAGAGATTACAGCGTCATTACTGCCCTCGTTATGCTTTATGGCTTTTTAACGTTGGTTGGTAGTTTACTTTCCGACATCATTTTAAGCATTGTTGATCCTCGCATTCGCATTGAATAAGGTTTCGGGATGGTGGAAAAATGAGTTTTAAAAAGAAAAAAAGGTATCGGAAAAGACGGGCTCGAGGGGTACAAGTTGTCTTTCGTGAATTTCAAAAGGATAAATTAGCGTTAGCTTCGTTGTTTTTTTTAATCGTAATAATCGCTTTTGTATTTATTGCTTCACTTTTTATCGATCAAGAATCGTTAATGCGAATTAATTTGTATGATCGCTATAGTGCCCCAGGGGAGAAGTATTTATTAGGAGCGGATCAAGGCGGAAAAGATATTTTAGGGCAATTGATTATAGGAGCTCGCAATTCAATTTTAATCGCTTTTGCTATAACGGTCATTACAGGATTTATCGGCATTGTTGTCGGTTTAATTTGCGGATATTTTGGCGGTTGGGTAGACAATTTAATTATGCGATTTATCGATTTTTTTGTTACAATTCCTTCTTTAATGTTAATTATTGTGTTCGTTACCCTTGTTCCGAAATATACGGTAATGTCCTTTATTTTGATTATGAGCGCATTTTTATGGACAGGTACAGCTAGACTCGTTCGATCAAAGGCATTGTCAGAAAGTAGAAGGGATTATGTGAGCGCGTCAAAAACTTTAGGGACGAGTGATTTTGTTATTATTCGTCGCGAAGTAGCGCCAAATTTAAGTTCTTTATTAATTGTTGAGTTGACGTTGAACTTTGCTGGGAATGTCGGGATTGAAACCGGGTTATCTTATTTAGGATTTGGGTTGCCACCATCGACCCCGTCGTTAGGGACGTTAGTCAGTTATGCGAACAATCCTTTAGTTTTACAAGAATATTGGTGGGTATGGCTACCTGCGTCACTCTTTATTTTGTTTATGATGCTTGCCATTAATTATATTGGTCAAGCATTAAGAAGGTCTGCCGATGTAAAACAACGATTAGGATAGCACCAAGGGAGGACATCATGAAAAAAGGGTTTGTTTTACTAGGATTGTTACTAATATTTGTTATAACTTTCGACACTTATATTTTCAATACTGCCTATTCAAAAGATGGTCAATTGCCAACATCTGTAACGAATGAAGGGAAGCCAATCAAAGGTGGTATTTTAAAGGTAGCGTTAGTGAAGGATGAGCCGTTTCAAGGGGTATTTTTAGCGGAACTTTACGAAAATCGATACGATGGCATGATTATGGGATATGCTTCTAATTCCATTTTTGAAGTTGATGGAGATTTTTTGATTAATGATGAAGGCATTGCTTCGATGAAAGTGAATCGGGATGAAAATAAAGTGACGATTAAAATTCGGGAAGGTGTTCGCTGGTCCGATGGGGAACCGTTGAAAATAGAGGATTTAATTTTACCTTACGAAATTATTGCTCACCCCGACTATACGGGAGTGCGTTACGATACGGAGTTTAAAAACATTCTCGGTGTTGAAAAGTATCATAAAGGGGAAGCGAAGTCGATTTCGGGGATACGGAAAATTGACGATCATACGTTAGAAATTCGTTTTAAACAGTTATCTCCGGCGATTTTTTCGGGCGGAGATGGTTTGTGGACGTATGCAGCACCAAGCCATCAGTAGAAAGATATTCCGGTGAAAAAGCTAATTGAAAGCGATGCAGTTCGGAAAAATCCTGTAACTCTCGGACCTTTTAAATTTCATAAAATCATCCCTGGCGAATCAGTGCAATTCGTGAAAAACCACTATTATTGGAAAGGAGAACCGAAATTAGATGGAGTCGTAGTACAAGTCGTTCCATCTAGTTCAGTATCCGTTGCGATTGGTGCAGGAAAGTTTGATATTGTTATTGGTTTTAGTGCAACGAAATGGCCGGAAATTGAAGATTTTACGAACATCGATATTTTAGGGCGACCAGAATTGTATTATTCCTATTTAGGTTTTAAGTTAGGAAAATGGGATTCGGCGAGACGAGAAGTGGTGACGGATTTGACCCGATCGCCCGTTGGAAACAAGGCGTTAAGGCAAGCGATGGGCTACGCTTTGGACGTTGAAGCAGTTAACGAGGTGTTTTTCTATAATTTTCGTCAGCGGGCGAATTCATTAATCCCGCCGGCTTTTAAGTCCTATCACGATGCTTCATTGCAAGGATATGTGTATGATCCGGATAGGGCGCGTCAAATTTTAGATGAAGCTGGATTTATTGATGTGGACGGAGATGGATTCCGAGAAAATCCTGACGGTAAGAAGTTAGAGATTAAGTTTGCAACGATGGCAGGAGACACCACTCAAGATGAAATTGCAGCCTACTATTTACAAAATTGGCGAGACGTTGGATTAAATGTTACGCTGACGACAGGAAGAACAATTGAAGTAAATTCTTTTTACGATAAAGTGGAAGCTGATGACCCAGAAATCCATGTGTTTATGGGGGCGTGGGGAACGGGGACGAATCCTTCGCCATCAGGATTGTATGGGAAGTCCGATGCTTTTAATTTTAGTCGCTTTACTTCCGATTTTTTAGAAGAGACGATTCAAAACATTGATTCTCCAAAAGCTTTTGATCCAAAGTTTCGCGCGGAGCAGTTTCGTTTGTGGCAGCAATATATGGCGGAAGAAGCGCCGGTGATTCCTTTGCAGTTTAGTTATGAAATCGTACCGGTGAATAAAAGGGTGAAGCATTATAGCATTGATTTTGCCAATCCGACAGAATTGCATGAGGTGGAGTTGTTAGCGAAGGAGCCGTTGAAATCGAAGTGACTCTAAGCCTAACAGGTTTAGGGTCTTATTAATTGTCGATTTGTTTACAAAAAGCAGAAGGTAAAATCTTCGTAAAAACAATTAAAAAAAGTATCTCCATTCAAAAATGAAGACACTTTTTACTTAACATTCCGCTATTCGTTATATTCTTTGTCTGTAAAATAAATGCCGATGGTACCTGGACCAACATGGGCACCGATAACGGCCCCAATCATCGTCATATCAAAAGCTTTCGGATGAAGCTTATCTTCAATTAATGCCTGTACTTCTTTAGCGAACACAAGATCGTCACTATGGCTTATGCCTACTACTTTATTCGAAAAATCGCCACCTCGTTCAGCCATCATCTCAATCATTCTTAAAATAGCTTTTTTCCGACCTCGAATTTTTTCCAGAGGAATCAATTTACCATCTTCCACATGTAAAATTGGCTTTATGCTAAGCAAACCGCCAAAAAAGGCACTGGATTTTGAAATGCGTCCACCTGCAGCTAAATAATCCAAATTCTCAACAGTGAAAATATGGGTCATATGATTAGCAAAATCCTCCACTTTTGAAACCACTTCTTCAAATGGCAGGCCGGCATCTCGCAATTCCACCGCTTTTTTTACGACTAAACCTTGCCCGAGGGAAGCGCATTTTGTATCAATTAATTTTAAATGAAAATCAGGATACTTTTCTCGTAATTGATTAGCAATCATGACGGAAGTGTTAAATGTTCCGGAA
>JAAYHP010000338.1 GCA_012735355.1 Lysinibacillus sp.
AGGAATAGAGATTTATGCTTGTAATATTTGTTAACGTATTTTCTTGTCCTTCCACATCGCCTTTTTTCAACGATTGAAAAACGGTATTAAAGTCGATTTTTCTAGGGAAAGCATCTACAATTTGATACTGTTTAGCTAAAATGTCGCTTTGCATAATGCGTATTCGAATCCCTTTTAAATCGTTGTAATGTTCGATTGGTCTTATATCGTTACTAATTTGTTTAAAACCGCTATCCCATAAGCCAATCGCTAATAAATTATGCTTTTTTAATTGATTCTGTAGTTTTTTTCCTGCCTCGCTTTCGGTATAAGCATGAACTTCCTCTAATGAATCGAAGGCGAAAGGAAGATCGTACACCGATAGTTCTGGAACTAAATGAGTAAGTTTTGAAATAGCTGGTGCAATTATTTGAACATCTCCTCTTTTTAATGCATCCAGTTCTTCCACATCTTTATAAAGGGTTCCGTTTGAAAATACCCGCACTTCGATGCGACCATTGGAGCGCTCTTTAAGGAGATCTGCAAATTTCCTTGCTGCCATACCTTTCGGTGTGTCTTCACCCACAACATGAGAAAAACGGATAACTAATCGTTCTTCTTCACTTAGCTGTTCGTAGTCAATCGGGTATTCGTTTTGTTGAGAACAAGCGAGAGTTAGTAATGGGAATAGTAAAATGAAAAAAAATAGGATAACTCTACGTAGTTTTCTCAAATGTCAATCCCCCTTAGACTACTATGCATGTAAGTAATTTCATGATAATTTAAAAATGAAAATTCTCAATATTATGTTATTAATGGACATTTTGGTATTTATGGTATATAACAGTTTTTTAAAATAATATACTGTTATAAGACAAATATTTTGACAAATGTAAATAAAAAAGAGGCCTGGACAAAAGTTGATTTTCTTTAAGAATTTTGGGAAAACTTTAGTAAAGAGTTGATATGTATTGAAATTTGATTGGAGTGACGGGGCGAGTGCCTCTGTCGCTTCCTTTCGAGGCAAAGCAGAGCTTTCCAGAGGGAATAGCGTGATGCCTAGAATGCGAGGTACGAGCATCGAGAAGGCTGAGGCCACGCACGCGGAAAGCGTCCCCAGAACGGAAATCGATTTCAGTTAAATATTAAAAACTCACCATTTTCTCTTAAGAGAAAATGATGAGTTTTTACTTATATCCCGGCCTCTTTTACAAAGTATAATATTTCGTTGGGCGACCGACCGATCCATATTTTAAATCGATTGTTACTTCACCAATACTTGCGAGATAGTCTAAATATTTCCTTACGGTGACTCTAGCCATTCCAGTGTTTTGGGCCAATTGTTCGGCTGTGACGGGGCTATTTATTTCTTTTAATTTATCGATAATTTGTTTCATCGTAATTTCATTTAAACC
Source organism: Lysinibacillus sp. (assembly GCA_012735355.1). Classification (GTDB taxonomy): domain Bacteria; phylum Bacillota; class Bacilli; order Bacillales_A; family Planococcaceae; genus Ureibacillus. The sequence goes on from JAAYHP010000338.1 coordinate 1,395, forward strand.
TTTTGGTAATTCTTTTTGTTCCTCCATCGTATAACGATAGTATTCATCAATGTCATCTTGTTTCATTTCAGATTTATTGATTAACTTTTTTCGAGAGCGTGCATAATTTTCAAGAGCTTGTTGAAATCGTTCAAGTCGAAAAGGCTTCACTAAATAATCAAAGGCTCCTAGGCGAACTAATTCTTGAACGGTTTTGGCATCCCGAGCAGCAGTAATCATGATGACATCAATAGGGAGGCGTTCATTTCGAATTTTGTAAAATAATTCTTGCCCTGAAATATCAGGTAAATACATGTCTAACAATACTAAATCGGGCATTTTCTTTTCGATTTCTTTAAAGGCTTGTTCACCGTATTGGGCTTCACCGATAAGTTCAAATCCCTTTGTTTGATCTAAAAAACTTTTATTAACTTCAAGTACCATTGGATCATCTTCGACTATAAAGACGGTTATTTTTGTCACAAATCTTTCCCCCCAACTTGCACGATAATCGTTGTACCAACTCCTACTTCTGAAAATACTTGAATTGTTCCTTTATTCGACTCGACAATCTGTTTGACTAATGGTAAACCGATACCGTGACCATTTTTTTCTTTTGTCGTAAAACCGTACTCAAATATTCGTTCAATTGGTTGTTTAATACCTATGCCATTGTCTTGGACTTCAATATAGAGGTAATTTTGATTTCCTTGAATTAATATATCTACAAATCTCTCTTCTTTCGATAAACAAGCTTGCATCGCATTATCTAATAAATTTCCGATAATCGTAATCAAATCGCCACTGGAAAATCCAGTAACACTATCAAAGAAATAAGAGTCTTCACTCAAAGTTAATTCGATTCCTAATTCCTTTGCTCTTGAAAATTTACCGATTAATAATCCTTGAATAGAGTAATCATGAATTTTATCTTTAATATTTTGAAAGACACTTTCTTCATCGGTAATTTCATCCATAATTAAACTCAAGGCTTCTTCATTTCGATTCAATTGGATGAGTCCAGCAATGCTATGGAGACGATTTAAAAATTCATGGTGTTGGGCTCTTAATGTATCAACAAGGGTTTTTACACCTGTTAGTTCCTCCGCCAATGTATGGGCTTCTTTACGATCTGTAATGACGATTAGTGAGCCGGCATTTTTATCGTGTATTTTCATTGGGAAAGTGCGGACTAAGTACATTTGATTGTGTAACAATAATGGTCGATGTCCTTCTTGTTTTTCTATTTGTTCTTCTGCTAACCAAGTATCTTTAAAAAGCTCTTCTAATTTTCCGTTTTTACCAAAAAAATGAGTATATTTTCTTGCTAAATGATTCATGTAAGTGATATTTCCATTACCATCGGTAGCGAGAATACCGACATCCATCGTTTGCATGATGGCAGAACGTTCTTGAACAATACGAGCTATTTCATAGGGTTCAAGATTCAAAGTTTGACGTTTAATTAAATTAGCAATAAGAATCGAGCCGAACAATCCTATTAGTAAGCCCCAAAATAATGAAACTAAAATATCCGATTTGTATTGTTCAACTAAGCTATACCATTTCGGTGTAATGATGCCAACTGTGATCACACCTACTTGTTTCGTAGCTTCCTTATTCATAATTGGTACGAATGCGCGGATGGAGAAACCTTGAACACCTAAAGCTTTTGAGATGTATTCATGCTGTGATAATGCTATTGTATTTTCTAAATCTTCATAGACTGTTCCAATTTTGCTTTCGGAAGGATGGGAGTAACGAATACCTTTCATATCAAAAATTACGATGTAATCCACATCCGTTGCTAAGCGAATTCGTTCCGCTATAGGTTGTATAACTTCAAAACCTTCTTCCGTTCCAACACTATCCTGTACTTCTTCTAATTGTGCTACCGTCCGAGCGATGGCAATAGCCCTTGCTCCAAATTCTTTTTCAAAGGCGCCCGCTATATTATGAATCATAATCGTTCCACTAGTTAATATGGAAAATAGAACGATAAAAAATGTAAAAATAAACATTGTTAGTCGTAGGGGTAACTTTTCCATAACTTCGTTGTAGGAGTTTACAACATTACACCTCATTTGTAATAAATTGAATAACGATATTACTTTCATTATATATAAAGGGAAGTTTGAAAAAAAGTGACGAATAAATTTGTCAACTAAAAGGAACTAGGACAATATAAAAAAGAGGTTGGGACATATAGCTAATTTAATTAAGAATCAGTGAAGAAGCATAGTAAAAAAATGATATGCAACGAAAATTGATTGGAGTGACGGGGCGACTCCAACGGGAACAGCCCGAAACTC
>JAAYHP010000339.1 GCA_012735355.1 Lysinibacillus sp.
GACAGTTGAAGAGTATATTAAATATGGCCAAAAGAATGCAATAAATCAAGCGTGGATGAAACAACTTGAAAATGCTTCTGCTAGGGTACACATTAGTCGTTTGGAGAGTTTGCAAATACAACTTCAACAACATGTAGAAGTGCTCTACGGAGGGCAAATCGAGGGTTTTGAGCGACTGATGAAAGAGATATATCAGGAGCAATACTATCACGCGATATTTGAAGTGCAAAAAGCCTTTAACGTTGGGTTTACTTTACAAGCTCTCGACGAACGAGTATTAACAAAAGTCATTAGTAAACCATGGACAGCCGATAACCTAACGTTTAGCGCTCGAATTTGGCGTGACAAAAACTTACTTCTCGATACATTACACAAAGAATTAATACAAGCTTTTGCTCGTGGAGAAGGACCTCAACGTGTAATTTCGGTCATTCAAAATAAAATGAACACATCACGCGCAAACGCTGCTCGATTAGTTCAAACAGAGCAAGCGTTTTTTAGTGCTTCTGCACAAAAAGAAGCATTCAAAGAGCTTGATGTGGAACGCTATGAGATTATAGCAACTCTTGACAGTCGCACAAGCGAAATCTGTCAATCGATGGACGGAAAAGTGTTCAAGATGAGTGATTATGAACCAGGAGTGACAGCGAATCCTTTCCACCCTTTTGTCGAACGACCACGGCGCCTTTCTTCGATGATGATTACAGCCAGAGGGTAGCACGTGGTCGTGATGGAAAGATTTATTATATACCTGGTAACATAAAGTACAACGAATGGAAAGAGAAGTTTATAAAATGAAAATTCGTCTTTCTAGGTCACTATCGTAGACGTTAAAGAACGAATGTGACTCACTCTATCGTGTCGTTACACGTAAAAAACGAAGGAGGAAATGATAGTGAACAAAGAACAATTAATAGCTCTTGGACTAACTGAGGAGCAAGCAGATAAAGTTATTGCAGGATTTGGTGCAATGATTCCAAAAAGTCGCTTTGATGAAGTGAATCAAGCAAAAAAAGACCTCGAAAAGCAAATCGCTGATCGTGATAAACAGCTTGAGGAACTTAAGAAAATCGATGCAGAGGGATTACAAGCAAAAATTACTGAATTGCAACAAGTTAATGAAACAGCGAAAAAAGAGTTTGAGGCAAAATTAAAAGAAACTCAATTAACAAGCGCTTTAAAACTTGCTCTTGCTGGAAAGGTTCATGATGCTGATTTAGTAGCATCTTTGATTGACAAAGAGAAAATTGAATTAGATGAAAATGGAAACATCGCGAAAGGGCTTGAAGAGCAAATTAAAAGTTTGCAAGAATCGAAGTCCTTTTTATTTGTGCCTGAAAAAGAACCAAATAAGCCAAAATTCAATGGTGTTATCCCGCCAGAAAATCCAAATGGCACAGAAAGCCCAATCGATATTGGTGCCGACTACGCAAAAATGTTAAACGAACGTGGGAAAGCACCAGAAAACTCAAATAATCCATGGGGATAAAAACAAGGAGGAATAAAATATGCCATATGTAAAACCTGTTGAAACCGCAGAACGTATTAACTTTTTAGCATCTTCAAAATTCCAAAACTTTACTTATCAAGTAAGTGATGAAGGTGTTCAACCTGATGAACGAGGACGCAAAATTGTTAAAGCTGGAACAATCCTTCCTGCTAATGACTCAACTGCAGAAGGCATTTTATTTACCGATGTAGATGTAACAGAAGGTCCACAACCAGGCGCATTACTTGTTGAAGGTTATGTGCTTGAAGAACGCTTACCAGTTGCGCCAACCGCTGATGCGAAAGCTGCATTAACAAAAATCACATTCCGATAATACAAATCTATTTATAGTGATAGGAGGAAATATATTATGCCAGACGTATTAGAACTATTTAAATCAGAAACAGTATTAAGTTATTTAAAAGAGCGTCAATACCCAGCTTTGTTAGGGGAAACGCTTTTCCCGGAAGTAAAACACGACACGTTAGATTTCAGTTATTTAGTAGGTGCAAGTAACCTACCCGTGATTGCATCAGTACACGCATTTGATACAGAAGCTGAAATCGGATCTCGTGAAGCTGCAAAACAAGCATTAGAGGCTGCGTATATCAAACGTAAAATGCAAATTACAGAAAAGGATTTAATTGCACTACAATTCCCACGTACAGAAGGTGAACGTCGCTATTTAATGGGCAATGTATTTAATGACATTGATACTCTAGTTGCTGGTGTTAAAGCTCGCGTTGAATTAATGCGTATGGAAGCTTTAACAACTGGGAAAGTGACATTAGATGAAAATGGATTGAACATGACTATTGATTATCATGTGCCAGAAGAACATCAAGAAACATTAACAGGCACTGATTTATGGACTACTGATACTGCTGACATTATCGGCGATTTAGAACGTTGGGCAGATGCGCTAGATGAAAAACCTACTCGAGCACTTACATCAAATAAAATACTTAGCTTAATGTTACGTAACGAGAAAATTATTGGCTATTTATACGGCAAGGATTCAGGACGTATTCCTACACGTCAAGATTTGAATGCATTCTTGTTGCAACATGATTTACCGCAAATCGCTGTCTATGATTCAAAATTCCGTCGCCAACTTCCTGATGGCAAGTATGTAACTGAACGTTACTTTGGTGAAAATAAATTCGTTATGTTCGGTGACGGAACTCTTGGTGAAACGTTATACGGACCAACACCGGAGGAAAGCCGTATGATTCGTGAAGGTGCAGATGTAACGAATGTAGATAAGGTTATTGCAATGGTTTATGAAGAAGGAAAAGACCCAATCACTACATGGACAAAAGCAGCTGCTACAGCTATTCCATCATTCCCGGAAGCAAATAATGTATTCCAAGCGCAACCGATTGAATAAGGAGGTTGTTACAATTGACAAAAATTAAAGTGAAAGTAAAAGAAGGTGTGTTCCCTGTCCGATATGATGGGGAGCGCTTTTCTGTTGGTGAAGAATTAACGATTGAAGATAAGCATTTTAACGAACTCATCTTTGAAAAAGTTGAAGAATCAAAGAAAACCACACGTACAACGAAAACATCTGAAAGCGAGTGATTCGCATGTTAGATGATGTAAAAGAGCGTTTAAAATCATTAGGTGTACCAATAAGCAGCGAGCCGTCAAGTTCAGACGGATTTTTATTATCCTTTGCGATTGATAAAGTAACTAACCATATTAAGAATCAAACCAATAAAAACGAAATACCCGATGGTTTAAAAGAAGTTGCGGTTGATATGGCTGTTGGTGAATTTTTATTTACTAAAAAATCTATGGGCCAATTAGAAATTGAATCCATAAACTTTGAACCTTTCGCAAAACAAGTGCAAGATGGCGATACAAACGTAACTTATGCGATTGAAAACGAAAGTACCCCAGAGGCTAAATTCGATGCATTTATTAATTATTTACGTCACGATGAAGTAGACTTCATAAAATATCGGGTGTTAACATGGTAAATCCAAGAAGAAAAGCCATACAAAGTTTGTATCGTGGCACTTGTACGGTGAAAGTATGGGAAGAAGTGAAAGATCCTATAACGAAAATTACTACCAAAAAAGAAGTAACGAAATTCGAAAACGAGCCTTGCAAACTATCGTATGTGAATCATACAACTACCGCAAACCCTACTGGTGGCCCAGCAGTAATTACACAAACAATTAAGCTGTCGTTAGCGCCTGAGCTTGAAGTACCTCCAGGTAGCAAAATTATAGTTACCCAAGATGGAAAAACAACGGAATTTGCCAGAAGTGGCGAGCCTGAGGTACACATGGACCATCAACATATAACACTTGAACTATTTAAGGGGTATGCATAATGGCTAGACGATGGGGAAAAGTTGATTATCGGCAATTGAAACGATTGCAGGAGCGTATGCAAAAACTTGAAAAGATAGAGTTAGAAAAGTTTTGCGAGGCTATGGCAAAGGAAATCGCTGCGAGATTACTGGCGAAAGCCATTAAACGTACACCTGTCGGGCAATATGAAGA
>JAAYHP010000340.1 GCA_012735355.1 Lysinibacillus sp.
AGCCGCAGGAAAGCTCTGCTTTGTGACTGTCACTTCGATTTCGTCACAGAAAAATTGCAACTAAGCGTGTGCGACAGGAGCAATCGCCGCCTTCACTTAAATCGAAAATATCAAATTTTAATACTAAATGTATAACGTAATAACAAATATTTCTTTTCAGACAGCCCCGAGTTTTTTTTGTCCTGGCCTCTTTCTTACGAAAGTTTTATGATGTTAAAGTTATCATTTAACAGCGCCCAGTTTTGAGGGAAGGGATAACCTAGCGCCCAATAGCTAATTCCACGCAAGTTAAATTCTTTCGCTAAATTGAATTTCGCTTGAGCGCTTCTCGCATCTTCAAACCATACTTCATGTGCTTGCCCATTTTTATCTACATATCGGAAAAATGGGGACTCAGCTCTTTCATCATAAAGAATTTGTGCGTTATATTGAACGGCGCGACGAATGGCTTCTTGCGGGCTAAAGGTTTCTGCTGCAGCCCCTTCTTCATGAGGGATTTTCCAGTCCCTCGCATAAATTTGGAAGCCTAAAAATATTTTCTCTGGTGGCATTACGCTTAACGCATATTCCACCACTCGCCTCATTTCATTAATCGGTGAAATGGCTTGGGGTGAAGCTCTTACCCATCCCCATTCATAAGTCATTAAAATGACAAAGTCAACAATTCGACCATGAGCTTCATAGTCATGGGCGGTATAAAGTAAACCTTCTTGTTCCCCGCTCGTCTTTGGTGCTACTGCAGTGGAAACAAAGTATCCCCTTTCATGAAGACGGTTCACTGCCAGTTGTAAAAATTCATTATAATTTTCTCGATCTTCAGGTTGAACATATTCAAAATCAATATTTAATCCTTTATATCCTTTTTCCTCCATCACCTGTAGGCAACTATCGATCAGCTTTTCACGCAATTCTTGGCTAGACAAAACGACATGAGCTAAATTTGTTCCGGTACTTGTTGCAGATAAATTTGTAATAGCAAGCATTGGAACAACCTGTTGAGACTTAGCAGCATTTAACATTAAATCATCTTCAAAAGGCTCTAACGTCCCGTCCTCTTTAATCATGTAAGCAAAAGGACTGAAGTACGTTAGCAAGTGACCGATTGCATCCACTGATTCAGCCCCTTCTTCATCTTGCTGATAGGAATAGGCATTGATTTCTATGGAGGGTTTATTCCTAGGAATAACAAGAACCATACCAGGGTAAAGCTGATTTGGATTTATAAGCCCATTTTGTTTTAATAGAGCATCTGTTGTCGTCCCATATAAAGCCGCAATTTGCCAAAGGGATTCTCCAGGCTGAACCATGTGTAACCGGGGAGGAATATAAATGGTTGTTCCAGGTATTAAATTGTTTGGATTGATTGTAGGATTTGCTCGTTGAATCGATTGAATTGAGATGTTATAAGCGCTCGCTAAAGACCAAAATGTTTCACCTTGCTGTATGATGTGAGGCGTCGTCGTATCGGGAATAACAATTGCTTGACCAATCAGTAACTTTTGGGGATTGGGAAGTTGATTGAGCTGAATAATAGAATTCATGCTAGTGTGATAAAGGCTGGCTAATTTCCATATCGTATCCCCGCTACTAACTACATGAATTCTCAGATGCAAGCCTCCTTTTTTACTTTACTTACATGCAATATATGTATACCTTTTCCATTTCATATTCAAATAAAAAAGAAAGTCCCGAAATATTTTGGTGACTTTCCCTTTTTTTGAAACAATCTTTCTTTGTAATACGTACTAAATTAATAAGTGCAAATGTTAAATTTTTCTTTTTTCGAATATAAGTATTGCCATAGGCTATTGGCAATTTCCTTTGCCTCTTTTTCATGAGGTGTTTGATTAAATGCATGATTAAAGGAGGTTAAAAGCGATTCTAAAACATACAATTTTTCGTCATTTTTTTTCAGTTCCACCAGTAAAAAGTTAGCTAATTCTATACATCTGTCAGAATCTTTATCAGATAATTGATCAACAAAACCTTGAAGTTGTTCGATTAATGATTCTTTTGAGACGGCTGCAGTACTTATTTTGGATTTTAATGATTGAACAATATCTTCATGGAACAATATATCTTTTGTTTCTAAAAGAATTGGAATAACAGTGTCTATTCGGTTTAGTGCAACTTTAACTACTTTTTCCGGTGGTGGGGCCGAACCGGTTGCTATATTTAGTAAATGCAAGGAAAATACCATGATTGCAAAAGAATGGATGGCACATTCAAAAGAAATTGGACGTAGTTTTTCACCATAGATATCGATAAAGCGATTAGCTAGCCAATCCACTTCAATAATCATATGTTTTTCGATAACTTCTTTAATCTCTTGATCATTGGAATCAAAAGTTGTTGAAAACATTTGAGTAAAGTTTTCTTTTCTACTTAAATGGAAAATCAAAGAAATTTGATCAATAAGCTCATTTATATCTGAAGGATTTTGATTTAAAGCCAATTCACGCCGAGCGTTTGTTAATTCATCTCTAGATTCTTCTAGGATAGCAATTAAACATTCATTTTTTGAAGAGAAATGATTGTAAAAAGTTCCTTTTGAAATTTTGGCAGCTTCGATAATATCCATGATGGATGTATTGCCAAATCCTTGTTTAATAAATAGTTCGCGTGCAGCTTGAATAATCTGTCTCTTTCGTTTATTCATTTTGCCACCCTTTCCACAATAAAACATTTTATACTATCAGTATAAAATACTAAAAGTTAAAATATCAATGTTTTGTAAAGGTTTTGCAATATGGTTGTAAAAAATGAACCAGCGGTATAAAATGGTTTGTGTGAAATAAAATGTAGTGGTACTATTGTCAATTTATAGTTATTCATGAGTTTATTTTTTTAAGGGAAGCGGGGGATTACCATGAAAAAAGAACTGTCAATTAGTTTGGCAGCATTACTAATTTTAGGGAATGTTGTACCTGTAGCATCGGCTCAAGAAATCACACCATCGAAAGTAAATGTTGTAGCGCAAAACGATGGGGCAGTGAATACAGGTAATCGCTTTTTCAATAAAGTCCATATTGAGGAGTTAACTTTAGAAGAAGCTATACGTTACGGAATGGAGCATAATTATCAATTAAAAGAATTAGAAATTAATTTAGATATGCTCAAAATTAACGAACGTATTCTTCTGGAAAATATGGATGATATGGAAGACGCGTTAGATTATTTAACTTTACAGCGAGATAAGTTAAAAAGACAATTAAGAGATTTAGAGGATATGAAGGATATAACTCCACCATCAGGGGAAGATGGGACTGAAACAGGGGAAACTCCAGATCCAACAAATCAAATTGAAGAGCAAATTGAATTTATTAGAAAACAAATTTACCAATTAGAAGATCAAGAATCTACTTCAGAAAGTGCAAAATCTCAATTGCAAAACCAGCTTGATACAGTAGATTTAAACAAAACATCTCTTGCAAATAATCAAGAAATGTTACTTAAAAGTATGGAAGTATCTATTTCTTCTATATTTTTAAATCTAATAATGATAGAAGATCAAATTAATTTTATGAAAGATACACTTGAAACACAAAAACAACAGGTGGAAGCTACAAAAATAAAATTTCAGCTTGGCTTAGTATCTCGAAAAGATTTTGATAAAGCAACTAGGGAAATAACAGAGCTAGAAAGTAAAATTGCTCAATTGGAAAATCAATTAAAAACAGAAAAAGCAAATTTTGCTGCTTCAATTGGTGTTACATATACTGGTGACTATACATTGGTGAAACCAGAGTTAGGAAATTTAGTTTTAGTCACGCAACAAAAGTCAACAGAGGAATTGATTAAAAATAGCTATAATATGGAAAATGCTAGAAACACTATAAGTGTGAAGGAAAAGGTTTTAGAAAGAATAGAAGATGATGAGGATGCAAGTTATAGAGAAGTAGAATTGGCTGAACTAGAAGTGGAAATTGCTAAATTGCAATTGGAGTCACTGGAAATTCAATTGGAAAGTGCAATCAATAAGGCATATCTTCAATTAAAGCAACAATATCAAGCTTTACAAGATGCTGAAGAAAAACTGAAAAATGCTCAAGTAGATAATGGGGATTTGCATATTTACTTTGATTTAGGTTTATTGTCGAAAAATGACTTTGATGCAGCAAATATAAGTGTAAAACAAGCAGAGTTAAATTATAACAGTGCGAAATATCAATATTATTTGTTAACAAAACAAGCGGAATTAATGGAAAAAGGGGTTATTTCCACGAATTAATTAAGAAGAAATCAATGGATTTGCAGTTTAATTAAGGAGGCTTTTACTGAATGGGGAAGAAAACAGGGATTATAGGAGCCTTTTTCCTACTTATGGCTATTATTCTATTAGTAGGATGTAGCGGTACAGAAGAAACAGAAGAGGTTCCTGAAACAGAAGTACCTGTTAAAGTGGCTAAAGTAACTTTCGGTGCTTTAACAGATAATAATGAATTATCAGGTACGATACTGCCGGAAAATGAAGTAGCTATTTTACCGAAAGCAGCAGGAGAAATTACCGCAATCTATGTTAAAAAAGGTGATAAAGTTAAAAAAGGCGATATTTTAGCAAAATTAGATGATACAGCAGAAAATAATGCTGTAGAACAACAACAAAATGCCTTACAACAAGCTCAAGCAAGTTTACAAAGTGCTCAAAATGGAAAGGAAAGGGCGGAAAATAGCTATAAACAAGCTGAAGCATCACTGAAATCAGCACAAGCTTCGTTAGAACAAGCTCGAAGCAATTTGAAAAATTTAGACTACCAAGTTCAAAATGCCCGTAATGCATGGGAACAAGCAAATACAAACTTAAACCGAATGAAGTCATTGTATGAATCGGGTTTAATTTCCTTACAAGATTATGAAAGTGCTCAAAACGCAGAAAAAAGTGCGAAATTAGCATTGGAACAAGCAGAATTATCAAAACAAATAACGGAAACAGAAGGTATGAAAATGCAGGAAGTTGCTGTTGAGCAGGCTGAAATTAATGTAGCAACAGCTCAAACTGCCATTAAAGATGCGGAAATTGCAGTTCAACAAGCGCAAATCCAAGTAGCACAAGCACAACTCGGAGTCGATTCAGCAATGGATCGCTTAGATGATAAAGTGATTAGAGCCACAATTTCTGGTGAAGTGACAGAAGTGAATGGTGAAGTTGGCGAAATGGCTTCTAGCGCTAGTCCTTTTGCGACGATTGTAGCAAAAGACTCCGTGAAACTAAGTGTTAAAATTACAGCAAATCAACTACCATCATTTAAAGTTGGCGAACAATTAGATGTAAAAGTTGCTGGCTTAGAAGGAACGTTTAAAGGTTCTGTAGTGTATTTATCTTCAGTAAGTTCTGGATTTGGATTATATACTGTAGATATCGAAATCAACAATAAAGATCAAAAAATACGACCTGGTATGGTTGCTTCAATCCTTGTAGAGGAAATCAAACAAGCAAACTCTCTTATCGTTCCTGCTGAAGCGGTAATTCAAAAAGAAGGCAGAACGGTAGTGTTTATCGTTTCAGATGGTAAAGCAGAACTAAGAGAAGTTGAAGTTCTCCAATATAGTACGGATTCAGTTGCGGTTGTAGGGGATATAAAAGAAAATGAACAAGTTGTAATAAGTGGACAAAACCTCCTCGATGATGGAAATAAAGTCCGAGTGATGGAGGAGGAGTAGACATTGAAACTTGTTAACACCTCGATAAAACGTCCAGTCGGTGTAATCATGTTTGTAATCTGTGCAATCGTGCTGGGCTTTATCTCTTTAAGAGATTTAAAAGTAGAATTGTTTCCGCAAATGGATTTACCAATAGCGGTAGTTGCTACAAGTTATCAAGGAGCTGCTCCTCAAGAAGTAGAAGAGTTAATTTCCAAACCAATTGAATCAGCGGTTTCTACGGTTCAAGGAATGGATACGATACAATCGGTTTCTACACAAGGGGCATCCCTTGTATTAATGATGTTTGATTATGGTAGGGACATTGATGATGCAATGATCGATGTCCGAGAAAAGATCGATCAAATTGCTGGTATGCTACCGGACGGTGCCAACGATCCGATGGTTATGCGTCTCGATCCTAACGCGACACCAGTTGTTATCGCCAGTTTATCCGGTGCTAGTTTAGAAGTATTGCAAGATATCGCAGAGTCAGATGTTCAAGCAGCCATTGAAAGGGCACCGGGCGTTGCTTCTGCAACAATTATTGGTGGTAAAGAGCGAGAAATACGTGTCAACTTGAATCAAGCAATGCTAACGAACTATGGCATAACCGGTTCTCAAATTATCGCTGCATTACAAGCGGAAAATCGTTCGATATCTGCTGGAACCGTTGAACGGGGCGGACAAGATGTTCAATTGCGTGTTGTAGGGGAATATACATCAATTAGTGATATCGAAAATACATTAATCACTTTGAATAACGGAGAGAAAGTTCGTGTTAAAGATGTAGCAGATGTAGAAGATACTTTCAAGGAAGTATCATCTGTTTCTCGCGTAGATGGCGAAGACACACTAATTTTCTCCATAATGAAACAATCTGATGCAAACTCTGTTGAAACAGCTGAAGAAATTCAAAAAGTAATTGATAAATTAAATGAAAAGTATGCTGATCGTGGCATAGAAGTAAAAAATATCATGGACACGTCGGTGTACATTACTGCTTCCATCGATTCGGTAATTAATAATATGATAGTCGGTGGTGTGCTCGCTGCTTTAGTTTTGATACTTTTCTTAAGAAGTATTAAAGCAACATTAGTCATTGCAGTATCGATGCCGATTTCCATCATTTCTACTTTTACTTTAATGTATTTTACAGGAGAAACATTAAACATTATTTCCATGGGTGGTCTTGCCCTTGGAATTGGGATGATGGTCGATAGTTCCATCGTTATTTTAGAAAATATTTATAAAAAGCGATCGGAAGGAATGTCTATTCGAGAAGCGGCATTTGAAGGTGCTTCCGAATTAGGACCAGCCGTTATTGCATCCACATTAACGACGGCTGCCGTATTCGTCCCAGTAGTATTTACGGATGGATTAGCATCTCAAATATTCCGTCCATTAGCATTAACCGATGTCTTTGCACTAACTGCATCATTAGTTGCAGCTATCACATTAGTGCCGATGTTTTCTACTCAATTTATGAGAAATGTAAATATCTCTATTGATGAAGAAAACGCGACGGATTGGTTTAATCGTTTATTAAGTAAATTTAAAAAGTTTTATGGAAGAGTATTAGAGAAAGCATTGCATCGAAGAAAGACGGTAATTGCCATCGTTACTGCTGCATTTTTCGGAAGTTTTGCCTTATTCCCTGTCGTCGGCATGGAATTAATGCCAGCAACAGATAGTGGTCAAATTACAATTACTGCGACACTTCAAAACGGTGCCCAATTACAAGAAACAGAAGCAGTTGTAGAGGAAATTAATAATAGATTAGAAAAATTCGAAGATATTATTAAAGTTAACTATGTAAATATTGGTGGCTCAAACGGAGTTAGTGCCGGAAGTAAAAACGTCGCTTCTTATATGATTGAGCTTGTGAGTTCTTCGGAGAGAGATATTACTACTGAACAGTTCATTAAAGAAATGAATGAGATGGTAAGTGATATTACCGGAGCAGAAATTACCATTGTAGAAAATAGCCACGGTATGTCTACCGGTTCTCCGATAACGGTTTCTATATCAGGGGATAGTTTAGAAGTATTGGAAGACTTAGGTCAACAAGTAGTTTGGCTTATACAGGATATCGAAGGTACTTTGAACGTTGAAAGCTCATTATCAGAGGGCAATCCTGAAGTGCAAGTCGTTGTAAACCGTGAACTAGCATCTGCTTTTGGGCTAAGCTACCAACAGATTATGAACGAAATCAATGTAGCCTTTAATGGTCAAACAGCCACAATATATAAAGAAGGCGGAAACGAGTATGATGTAACGGTTACATTGCCGAAAGAAAGTACAGAAACGATTCGAGACTTAGAAACTTTCATTATTCGTAATAATCAAGGTGAAAATATACCTTTATCTGCCGTTGCACAATTAGTACCAGTTCAAGGTCCAACGCAAATTACCCGAAACGACCAAGTGCGTACAATAAATGTAACGAGCGATGTAATCGGGCGTGATTTAGGAAGTGTCTCACAAGAACTTCAAACAAAATTAAATCAAATAAAATTGCCTGATGGATATGAAATTTCCATGGGTGGAGAAGTGGAAACTATGATGGAATCCTTCACCCAATTAACTTTAGCTCTATTGTTAGGTATTTTCCTAGTATATATGGTAATGGCGGTACAATTTGAGTCATTTACTTACCCGTTTATCATTATGTTCTCTTTACCAACGATGATTATCGGTGTAATTTTAGGACTCGTTATTGTAGGGATACCGTTAAGCTTACCTGGTTTCATTGGGCTTATCATGCTTGCAGGGATAGTTGTAAACAACGGTATTCTACTCGTTGATTATACGAATACTTTACGTCGAAAAGGTATGGAACGAATGGAAGCCATTATAGAAGCGGGTAAAAGTCGTGTTCGTCCAATCTTTATGACGACAGCTACAACGGTATTAGCAATGATACCATTAGCACTTGCAATTGGAGAAGGTGCTGAGAACCAACAACCAATGGCCGTTGTTGTTGTATTTGGATTAACAGCTTCAACACTGTTTACATTAATATTTGTTCCAGTAATGTATGTTGTCATTGACAACATGTCAGAAAAAGTGAAGAGCTTATTCAATAAAGACAAAACAGATCAATCTGGCAAGCCTGGAAGACGATTATTTAAACGCAAAAAAGCGAAAAATAAAGAAGTTGAAAAGGAATTAGAAACAATCAGTGGAAATCCTGATTTAACGTAAATCAAGAAGAGGTTGGGACATATAGCTAATTTAATTAAGAATCAGTGAAGAAGCATAGTAAAAAAATGATATGCAACGAAAATTGATTGGAGTGACGGGGCGACTCCAACG
>JAAYHP010000341.1 GCA_012735355.1 Lysinibacillus sp.
CAAAAGAGTCCACTTCGATAATCCGGTCATCATTTAACAAACATTCTCGTATTCTTCTAGGAGCTTCGCTTGCTACATAAGAGGTAGGCATTCCAAATAAATCTTTTAATTGTACTCCGTAGTTCCAAGAATAGATAATATGCTCATAACGTTCGATTGAAAGCATTAAAAAAATCGCTTGTTTCATAGCCTCAATTTCATCGGTGAAGCCTATGCAGCGATTTTTATCAACTAATAACTTGTAATTTTTCGATGGTTGAACTACTTCCTCAAAATCTAGTGTTAACCCATCATTTTCAATTCGTGAAGGTATCATCATGCACCCACTCCTTGTCAATTACAATATATTGTTGACCTCCGTGGGCCCGAATCATCACTACTTTGTCGTCAATTTCTAATCTGTTTTTAACTTTATAGCGCCATTTATCTTCTTCTGGGAAATCCCAACCTTTTAAACCGTACGAAATCCTTCTTCCACGGATTAAATCAACTTCATGATCTTGTACCGCTCGAGTGAGCTTTAACTGCTCTTTTTCCAGTGTAAGCTTTTGGTCAACGTAAATTTTTAAAGGATCTACACTAACGACTTTTCCATAAACGATATCACACGGTTTAGAGCTATCTTGTACGCCCTTTGCACTATGTTTTATAGTCCTCAAAATATCAGTCATATCACGCAACAAAATCACCACCAATCAGTTTTAAATCCACTCGATGGTCTGATTCGTAGAAGGTGTGCTTTGCTGTTTCAATCATCATAAAGTTAGCGACTGTTAAATCACCTAAATACATTTGTACTCCTACCGTAGCACCCCCTCGCATACGCACATCTCCAAACACTTTATTGATGTGTAGTTTGCGAGCTTTACGGTTATACAAGCTTAATAGAGCATTTGCTTTCGCTTGCCCATTTTCACCTTCATCAACTTCCCCCGTATATTGGAGAACGCCCCATCGGTTGATATTTGAACCGTCTTGAGCAATGAAGATTTCTCGTTTACCTTCTTCTTTGTTTTCTCGAACTAATTTAATTTTGTTATGGACATTTTCGTCAATCGATGTCGTGTATTCGAATGTTTCGCCCGAATCTTCATCTATAAGAATGTCAGTTTTCAAGTCTTTGGCGTTACTTAAACTTAGGGAACCAAAATCATCATATAACACAAAATGTTCACCCGTATGTTTTGTCGTAATTGATAAAGCGTTATTAACGATTGTAAAAAGTTCCTGATCATCTTCAACACGTGAGGGGATAACATACCTCGTGTTGGAAATGGTTCCAGTTTTCAATCCAAAGTCTCCAGCAATCATTTGAAGCACTTGGTCGGCTCTTTTGTTTTTATATACATAAGTGTCTTTATTTTTAAAATAACGTAATTGGTCGTAGGCTGTTACTGTAATCATTCGGTTATTTGTTCGTTTTTTTGTAAACACAAAACCATAGAAAACTTTGTGGCCATCGAATTCAAAACGGACTGCGTCGCCCTCGTGGAACCCTAGCACTTCATCCTTAATAATGTTAAATGTGAGTTTTCCTGGAGTCCCTTTTCTATGGGTTTCCCATGTTACTCCTTCTTCTACTGCACAATCGAAAAGACGTCCACCTGAGTTAATATACAATTTATACTTACCCAAGTTTTATCACCTGCCCTGGATGAATGATGTTCGGGTTAGGTAAATTATTGAGTTTAGCTAATTCAGTATATTTGGAACCATCACCCAACTCGCGTTTAGCAATCCCCCAAAGAGTATCACCACTTTTTACTGTAACTGATTTGGGTATCTGCTTGCCTGTTGTAGGTCGTTGTTTTTCTACTGTGATTTTTTGGATTGTAGAGCCATTAGAAGTGCTTGTTTGGAAATTTAAACGCTTATTTCCGTATGATCGATATTGTTTTAAATAAATCGTTACAAGAACATCAAAGCCATTTTCAGCATTTTCTTGAATCTCATAATCTTCAAGCGAAACCGCCATATTCGTATCAAAAAGGAGCTTTCCGTTTGGCATCATTCGATTGACGATAAATCGAAAAGGTTCCTGACTAACTTTTAGTTGCTCTAGTTTATCTAGATAGTAAGTAGCAGGCATAAATCCACTCGGATATATAGCAAACGGATATTGAACGTTTGGCAACAGCACCTCGAATTTAATATCCGTTAAACCTGGTTTCTTTAAAATATTAACTTCACCCTCGTTCATAAGAGTGATGGTTTCATTTTTATTGTTAATTCTCATGCTCATTTCAGAAGGTGCGACCGGCAATTGTACTCCATCTATAAAAAAGTTATACATCGAAATCATCACCTTCCGCTACTGTGTCTACGGCCTCTTCTAATTTTTCTGCAAAGCGATCAATGATACCGTCAATGTCCATTTCATTATTAATGTGGTTTTCATTTTTCATGTTTACTTTAATTTCCGCCGTTGTATAACGGTTTACGCTATCTCGCTCAGCCATATCACGCAGATATTTTAAGTCGTCTTCTAACATGTCTACGCTGTTAGCCAATTTTTTAGTGTTTTCAGCAGTTTCTTTCCCGGCCATATTTCCTTTTTCAATTGCATCTGCTAAATAATTAGTATTTCCAAGCCCATAACCACTCAAAATTGACTGTAAAGCCGAATCATTAGCAGGGTTTTCGTAATTTAAAAATCCTTTTGCTTTGTCGAATAACCCATTTAAGGAATTGCTTAAAGCCATCGTACCGTCGTATGCGTAATCAAACGCATTCATCATTGCATTTCCCACATCTACGTATTCAAATCTACCAAACGTTATAGGTTCAGGGATTGTTGGCAATGTAACACTAGACATATATTCTTCCGCCATATTAAGTCGCTCTAGTGTTACTTTTTCTGGTCTTTCGGGAGCTTCTATCAATCCTTGGAATCTTTCAGCAAAGTTAGTCGGTCCTTTTATCTGTAAATCTACTGTTCCTATTGTAGATAAATCAGTATCTAATGCTTTATTTAACAAACCAATAAAAGTATTAACCCCTCTAACTGCACCATTAATTAAATCTGATATTCCGCCAAGAACGTAATTCACAAGATTATACGCTCCGTCAGCTATTCCACCGAGAATTTTAAGAACTATTTGCCC
Source organism: Lysinibacillus sp. (assembly GCA_012735355.1). GTDB lineage: Bacteria > Bacillota > Bacilli > Bacillales_A > Planococcaceae > Ureibacillus. Next base: position 3,105 of record JAAYHP010000341.1, read on the forward strand.
CATCGTATAAAACGCCATTTTAACTCCGTAAACTGCATCATTCCACGTATTCACAACCCACTCGGCAGCAGTTATTACTCCATTTCCGATGGCATCTAAAATTATCCGGATAGCTAGTTGCAAAGCAATCCATGCAAGTTTAATTAAATAAATGCCTTTGTTCCAAGTGTTTACGAACCATTCAACTACTGCGATAGCGATGTTGCCAATCCATAGTAAAATATTCCAAATACCTACAGCTAATCCTGCAACAATTGCGTAAATGTAACCTATAACTGTTGCTGTTGTCTCTCCCCATCTTGTCACCGCATAAATGATTAATGCAATAACAGCGATGATTCCAATAAGAACCCATGTAATTGGGCTTGATAAGTAAGCTGCATCAACAATCCATTGAGCCACAGCCCAAGCTAAAGTTGCTGTTTTTAATAATCCTACCGCAATAAATATAGCAGTAATACTCCCCAACACAATACCTAATACTATCCCTATTGGCTCAAAAATACCCCGGTATTCTTTTAAAAAACTAATTATACTTACTGCTACATTACCTAAGCTAATAAGTGTGGAGATTACAAAATTTATTCCCATTACAATCACATCAAACACTTGCATTGCTGATTGTTGTAAATATAAAAAGTTTGCTGAGTTAATAAAATCATTTATTCGATGCGAAACACTTTGCATCTTTTTTTGGGCATCATTTGACATCTGAGTCCAAACATCCCCCCATGTCTTTGGCATACTTTCAAACTTATGATTAATTTCATCAGCAGCCGCAAACATGGAGGCTACAACAATATCGGCAGTTAATTTTCCTTCTGTAGCCATTTCTCTAATTGATCCAATTGGTACTTCTAAATAATCTGCAATATTTTGAATAAGGTTTGGAGCTTGTTCAAAAATGGAGTTTAATTCATCACCTCGTAATACCCCAGAACCTAATGCTTGCGTCATTTGTAAAGAAGCATTACTTGCTTCAATAGCACTAGCTCCTGCAATAGTAAATTGTTTTTGGACAAGTTCTGCAAAATCCACTATCTCTTCAGAACTAGTGAATGCACTAGCTGCATTGTTACCTAGTTTTGCTAC
>JAAYHP010000043.1 GCA_012735355.1 Lysinibacillus sp.
AATTAAAAGGCGAAAATCCCTTTAAAGTTTCCGCCTTCCGTAAAGCAGCGAATGCCTTGGAACTGGATGAGCGCAGCCTAAAAGAAATAGATGATTTTACAAAAATTAAAGGCATTGGTAAAGGGACTGGTGCCGTCATTGAAGAGCTTCTTCAAACGGGAGAATCAAGCCAATTAAAAGAACTGGAAGAACAAGTGCCAAAGGGTTTAATCCCCCTTTTAAAAATCCCTGGTCTCGGTGGGAAGAAACTTGCAAAACTGTATCAAGAACTAGGGATTGATAGTGCTGAAGCATTAAAGGCGGCCTGTGAAAACAAACAAGTTCAAACTTTACCAGGATTTGGTCCAAAAACGGAAGAAAAGATTTTAAAAGAACTAGAACAGCTTGGAGAAAGGTCAGAACGCCTTCCTGTTTGGTATCTTGAATCTGTCGTGAATGGTATAAATGAAGTGCTTTCATCGATCAAAGATATCGAACGTTTTTCCGTTGCGGGAAGCTTCCGTCGGGTGAATGAGACGAGTAAAGATGTGGATTTTGTCATTGCCACAAACAACCCTGAAGCAGTGCGAGAAGAACTTCTCCAACAACTTGTTATAAAAGAAATTGTAGGTGCAGGCGACACGAAAGTTTCCGTTATACTCGATTTGGACGAGCTTGTTAGCGTCGATTTTCGGTTAGTGACAAACGATGAATATGTAACGACATTACATCATTTTACAGGTTCGAAAGATCATAACGTGCGAATGAGGCAACTTGCGAAAGAGCAAGGAAAGAAAATTAGCGAATATGGCGTGGAGCAACCGGATGGTCAAATTGTTACCTTCCATTCCGAAGAAGAATTTTTCGCTCACTTTGGTTTACCTTACATTCCGCCAACTGTGCGCGAATCTGGAAAAGAACTTGACCTTCTAGATGAACTAAAGGATTTAGTGACAATAGAAGATATGAAATGCGATTTGCATATGCATACGACTTACTCTGACGGTGCCCATTCCATTGAAGAGATGGGAAAAGCATTGATTAATAGAGGCTACACTCACGGGGTCATTACGGACCATTCCCAATATTTAAAAGTAGCCAATGGACTAACGCCAGAAAGACTTGCAAAACAGAGGATAGAAATTGAAGCCTTTAATGAAAAGCATCCAAACTTTACTTTATTTGCAGGGACAGAAATGGACATTTTACCTGATGGTAGTTTAGATTATGAAGATGACGTGTTAAAGCAACTAGATTTTGTTATTGCTTCCATCCATTCAAGTTTTTCTCAACCTCAAGAAAAGATTATGGAGCGGTTATATAATGCCATCACGAATCCGTATGTTCATATGATTGCCCATCCAACAGGAAGAATTATTGGAGAGCGAGATGGTTACAATCCGGATATGGAGCAATTAATCCAGTGGGCAAAGGAATATGGAAAGATTTTGGAGCTAAATGCAAATCCGTACCGCCTTGATTTATGTGTGGAGCATTTAAAATGAGCAATGGAGTTAGGTGTGCCAATTGCTATCAATACCGATGCTCACGCAATTGAACAGCTTGACTACATGAACATCGGAACAAAATATGCCCAAAAGGCATGGTTGAAGAAAGAGCTCATCGTCAATACATGGAGCAAAGAAGAATTTGAAACTTTTATACGAAAGAACAAGTAAACATTAATAGACATACGTAATAGACAGGAGTGTTCAGACGTGATAGCTGAACGAGCATTAAAAACCCTTGAATTTGATAAAGTACGAGCACAAGTAGCACAATTTGCAACTTCATCAATTGGAAAACAATTCATTGAGCAGTTAAAGCCTGAAACCGATTATGAAAACGTCGTTCAATTGTTAGAGGAGATGGATGAAGGACTCGCTATTTTGCGAGTGAAAGGCTATGTGCCGATGGGGGGCATTTTTGATATTCGTCCCCATGCAAAACGGGCTCAAATAGGTGGAATGCTAAGCCCGATGGAATTGATGGAAATTTCTAGTACCATTCGAGCTAGTCGCATTTTGAGAAATTTCCTCGAAGATATAGAAGATGAAGAAGATATTGAAATTCCGCATTTTTTAGAGAAAAAAGAAGGAATGCCTATTTTAACAGCTTTACAACATGAAATTGATGACTGTATTGATGAAAACGGAGCTGTGTTAGATTCGGCGAGTACAGAATTGCGCTCTATTCGGCAACAACTACGTTCAGAAGAAGTAAAAGTACGTCAAAAATTGGAAAGCTTAACTCGAGGAGCAAATGCGGCAAAAATGCTGTCGGATGCGATTGTGACCATTCGAAACGATCGCTTCGTTATTCCGGTGAAGCAAGAATACCGCAGTCATTACGGTGGAATTGTTCACGACCAGTCTTCTTCTGGACAAACGTTATTTATCGAACCGGAATCCGTTGTGCAAATCAATAATGAAATTCAACGATTAAAAGTGCGGGAAAAAGCTGAAATTGAAAAAATATTGCTAGCTTTAACGGAAAAAGTACAGGAAGTAGCAAGTGACTTATTTGTTTTAGTAAAAATTTTAGGAGAAATTGATGTTATTTTAGCGAAGGCAAAGTATGGTCATGCTAACAAATGTTCCAAGCCAAAAGTGAACAAAGAAGGTTATATTCGATTAGTGCAAGCAAGACATCCGCTCATTCCAATAGAAGAAGCAGTACCGAACACGATTGAGTTTGGGCGGGATATTACTGCCATCGTTATTACTGGGCCGAATACGGGAGGGAAAACCGTAACATTAAAAACAGTTGGGCTTTGTACAATTATGGCGCAAGCAGGGCTACCAGTCCCAGCCTTAGATGGTTCTGAACTAGCTGTATTTGAACAACTGTTTGCGGATATTGGGGATGAACAATCGATCGAGCAGTCTTTATCTACTTTTTCATCCCATATGGTTAACATCGTCGACATATTAAACCATTTTGACGAAAATTCATTAGTACTCTTTGATGAACTTGGTGCAGGGACGGATCCGCAAGAAGGAGCAGCTCTTGCGATTTCTATTTTGGATGAAGTTGTAGGCCGCGGTGCGCGCGTCATGGCAACAACCCACTATCCAGAATTAAAAGCATATGGATATAACCGAAAAGGAGTTATTAATGCAAGCGTTGAATTTGATGTAGAAACCCTTAGCCCAACGTACCGATTATTAATTGGGGTTCCAGGACGTTCCAATGCTTTTGAAATTTCAAAACGATTGGGATTAAAAGACTCTATTATTAACCAAGCAAAATCTTATACTGGTACGGACCGCCATGAAGTTGAATCGATGATTGCTTCCCTTGAACAAAGTAGATTCAAGGCAGAACGGGAAGCAGAGGAAGCTTACGAACTGTTACAAGAAGCTGAAAAGCTCCGAGATGAACTAGAAGAAAGATTAAAACTATTTAACGAGAAAAAAGAGAATCTAGAGAAAAAAGCGAAAGAAAAAGCTCGTCAAATCGTGGAGGAAGCTAAAAGAGAAGCTGAAAACATTATTTCAGAGCTTCGTGAAATGCAAAAAAATGCCGATAAAGTCATTAAAGAACATGAACTGATTGAAGCGAAAAAACGATTAGAAGATGCGGCACCAGCAGAAAACCCTGTGTTAAAGAAACAAGCGAAAATTCGCGAAAGAGCACAAAACTTACAATCTGGTGACGAAGTAAAAGTATTAAGCTACGGCCAAAAAGGAACACTTGTTGAAAAAGTTTCTGACAATGAATGGGTTGTACAAATCGGTATTTTAAAAATGAAAATAGAGGATACCGACTTAGAGTATGTGAAGCCAGATAAAGAAAATCAAATTGTGCCGAAAGCAACGGTGAAAAATCGTAATAGCGATGTGAAATTAGAATTAGATTTACGCGGGGAACGTTATGAAGATGCAATATTAAAGGCTGAAAAGTATCTCGACGATGCGTTGCTAGCCAATTATAGTCGAGTAACTATTATTCATGGGAAAGGGACAGGAGCACTACGCCAAGGAATGCAAAATTTCTTAAAAAATCATAGACGGGTAAAATCGTTCCGCTATGGTGAAGCTGGCGAAGGCGGTTTAGGGGTCACTGTCGTGGAATTAAAATAAAGGGGATGGTGAATGTGGGTTCGAATTTTTGGCAACATCCTTTAATTGAAACAGCTGGGTATTTTAGTGTCGTTGTTTTATGTTTAGTTGTTTCGATGGTTCTATTTGAAGTCGTGACAAAATATAAAAATTGGGAAGAAATTAAAAAAGGGAATGTTGCCGTTTCCCTTGCTACAGGTGGGAAAATATTAGGTATTTGTAACATTTTCCGTTATTCCATTGAAAGGCATTCCTCACTATTTGAAATGCTTGGATGGGGGTTGTTTGGATTTGTATTGCTCATCATTGCTTATTTTTTATATGAATTTTTAACGCCCCACTTCAATGTAGATGAGGAAATAGCGGCGGATAATCGTTCCGTTGGATTTATTTCATTCACCATTTCGCTCGGGGTATCTTTCGTGATTGGTGCCAGCATCATTTAGGAGGTTCCAATGGAGAAGTTAGCAAAAATACTTATTGTTGTGGCCATTCTATTTTTTTTAGTAGGAATTTATTATTTATTAACACTTTAACGATATTATCAATTTTAAAGTACTAGTAGGTATGCTTTTAGTGTACCTACTAGTTTTTTTATTATTTCACACTGATAAATTATTATATTTAAATAATTATATCTCCTAAAATTCGACATTTTTCTACACGGTAAATATAGATAAAATTATTGAT
>JAAYHP010000342.1 GCA_012735355.1 Lysinibacillus sp.
AATGATAATAAATGGAAAAATGGGAATTTGAGTTCGCTCAAATTCCCATTTTTCATTCTATTGAAGCTGTTTTGTCCCAGCCTCTTTATTATTTTTCCTCTATAAAAAAATTTTATTATGGAGGTATAAATTTTATCTTTTCTAGACAATATAATAATGATTTCACTAAAACAATCCGACATGAATAACAGGAGGGATTTCCGATGAAAAACAACATCGTGGACAATTCAGATTCTGATACTCCGCCGAAAAACTCATAATGGTAAAAGCATAACCCCAGTTCAAAAATCAGTTGAATTTGGTCATGCGAAACCGAAGAGTGTTCTTTCATGTCGAAATAGTGAAATCACAGCCCGGAACTTAGTTTCCGGGTTTTTTTATTTGCAGTACCATCCTAACCTAAAAAAGGGCTTTGACTAAGGTATTTAATCAATCTATAATTTTATCAGAATAGTAATAGAGAAAAATTGTTTGTTCATAATCGTAACAGCACTTTTTTCATTGGATTTTAAGAAAATTTTCATTTTTTCATCAATAAATGTTAAAAAATGACTATTATTATATTATTTAGGAGACCGAGTTATTGGGAGCCTAAATTTGTAAAATACGTCTAAAGACTGAGATGTATTTATTTCTTTGGACGGTTTAAAGAAAATATAAAAATTTTTAAACTAGACAAGGGTACTAAATAAAGGAGAAGTTGAGATGAAAAAAGTGTATTTATTGTTTACTGATACAGGAACTCTATTTACTAAAATGATAAAATTATATACTAAAAAAGCGTATAATCATGCATCCATTGCTTTTGATAACCAACTTCAAGAAGTTTATAGTTTTGGTAGGAAAAATCCGAGGAATCCATTTATAGGAGGATTCGTAAAAGAGGATATTCGGAATGCGTTTTTTATGAATAGCCGATGTGCAATGTATAGTTTTTGGGCAACGGAAGAACAAATACAAAATATGAAAAAAATCATTTATGAAATTGAGAAGGAACAACAGAGATATAAATATAATTTGACAGGACTCATTACATATACTTTTAATAAACCTTCTCAACGAAAAAATGCTTATTTCTGTTCCCAATTTGTAGCCCACGTTTTAAAAGAAGGAGCAGGCATCTCCTTTAATAAGCCGGTATCCCTTATTTCCCCATACGAACTTCAATGTATTGAAAATCTTAATTTAGAATATGAAGGTCCATTATATTACTTAATATATAGACAACTGAACAAAACTAAGGCTTATACGTATAAAGTCGTATAAGCCTTTTTTATTTACAATCAGAAAAACTTTATGTCTCTAAAATTATGCATGAAAAATATTAAAGAAAAACAAAATAAGCAAAACAAAAAATTGAGAGGTATGGACGATGGAATATATAAATGAAATCCCGAGGGATGAAGGTTTTGACAACAGTATATCGTTTTTAAAAGAAGGATATGAATTTATAATTAACCGTCGAAAAAATTTGCAAACAGATATTTTTGAAACGAGGATTTTAGGAAAGCAAGTCGTTTGTATAGGTGGTGAAGAAGCTGCCGAAATATTTTATGATTCAAATAAGTTCTCTCGTCAAAAAGTTGCGCCGAATCGAATCATTGAGACATTGTTCGGTAAAAATAGTGTGCAAACGTTAGATTGTGTTGAACATCAACATCGCAAAAAAATGTTTTTAAACGTAATGACGAAGGAAAAAATAGATGAATTATTGGATATTACAAAAATTGAGTGGGAAAAAGCACTAGATCGATGGAGTGAAGAGGTAGAAATTGTATTTTATGAAGAAGTAAAATTATTGCTATGTAAAGCAGCCTTTAAGTGGATTGGGTATCCTGCTCACGAAGAACAGGCAAAGAAACTAGTAGAAGAATTAGGTGTAATGTTTGAAACACCTGCTGCCTTTGGACCACAACATTGGGCGGGAAGAAATAAAAGAAACCGAATGGAAAAGAACATGGAGGAACTTGTTGAAAAAATTCGTGCTGGAAAAGTGCAAGTTCAGGAAGAGTCGATATTACATCAATTTGTTTTTTCGAAAGATTTTGAGGGAAACTTGCTGCACCGTGAAACGGTAGCGGTAGAGATTATTAATATATTAAGACCTATTGTTGCCATTTCAATATATATGTGCTTTATTGTCATGGCTTTAGCACAATTCCCTCATGAAAGGGTAAAACTGAAAAAAACATCTGATTATGCCCATTTCTTTATTCAAGAAATAAGGCGTTACTATCCTTTTTTCCCCTTTGTTGCGGCAAAGGTGAAAGCTGAATTTACTTGGAATGGTTATACCTTTAAAGAAGGGACACTTGTTCTTTTAGATATTTACGGAACAAACCACGACCCGAAGTTATGGAATAATCCCGATGAATTTCAACCAGAACGTTTTGCAAGTTGGCAAGAAAACCGCTATAACTTTATACCACAAGGTGGTGGTGATGTTGAAATAACTCACCGTTGTCCAGGGGAACAATTAACGATAGAGATGATGAAAATAACTTTAGATTATTTACTAAATAAAATGGATTTTGAAATACCTGAACAAGATTTATATATAACGATGGATAGAATACCAAGCATTCCAAAGAGTAAAGTATTTCTTAAAAATGTTAGACGAATACGTGAAAGAATTCATTAAATAAATAAAGTAAATAGAAGCCCGAAAGAGCAACACACTCTTCCGGGTTTCTTTTAATTTCTCTATTTACAATGGTGATATAGAAAGTTAACACAATATTAATATTGCTGTATTAATATAGGAAATAATCCCTTTATGCAACAAGGAGTAACTATGATATCAGCCTTATTTACGAAAGAAAAAAATAGTAATTTATTTTCATATTTAAAGCGAATATTTAGATATTATCAAGAAGATTTTTTATATGTTAAACGCATCCATGAACTTGAAAAAATCATTCGTCATGATGATATGACTACTTTATTTCAACCAATCATTAATCTTCAAACGAATGAAACCTTTGGCTTTGAAGCGTTAAATCGACCAACCCATTCAACTATATTTCCTTCGACAGATCAATTTTATGATTTCGTTGGCAAAACTGATTTAGTTTTTAAGTTTGAAAGATTTTGTAGACATCTGTCAATCAGCCGTTTTTTAGAAAGAATTGAACATAAATTTCAACATAATCAATTTGTCTTATTTATTAACATTCATCCTCATGTTTTGTTAGATAAAAATTATAGTATTGGAGAAACTCGCCAACTGTTAAAAGAATTAAACTTATCGCCTGAAAATGTAGTTTTTGAGTTGACAGAAAAAAGTGCAGTGACGGATTTTCAAGAATTTAAGCGAGTTCTAGATCATTATCGTAACCAAGGATATCGCATTGCCATTGATGATGTAGGTTCTGGCTATAATAGCTTAAAATCCCTCGTATATTTAAAACCAGAATTTGTAAAAATTGATAGAACGCTTATTCAACATATTGATACGACAGAACCGAGTCAACAAATTGTATCGTTAATCCACAACTTTGCAGAACAATCTGGATCAAAAATTATCGCTGAAGGAATTGAACGGATTGAGGAGATTCAATTTCTTCAAAAAATGGGTATCCACTATGGTCAAGGATATGCTATCGGCAGGCCAAATACGGAGGTGGAATTAGGGGGCTTCCAAAATAACATAAGACAGGTGTAAATAGGTGAGTGATAAAATGTCGAAGAGTACAAACATAACTAAGATGAAAATTGGTTGGATTGCGAAAAAAGTACCTTCAGTAGGTCCGAATGTTAAAAGTAAAGAAGTTGATAAATACTTTTCAGAAAATCCTAATTTAAGAGGAATTGTTGTTGTTGAGGATGAAAAGCCTATTGGTCATATTACAAGAACTCACTTTTATCAAAAGATTGGAACCCTCTATGGATATAATCTCTATATGGGAAGGGAAAGTAAATTAGTTGCAAAAACAAATCCTTTAATCGTTGACTACAATCAACCTATTGTAGAAGTAAGCCGCTTGGCGATGGAAAGGGAAGAAGAGGATTTATATGATGATGTCATCGTCACGAAAGCAGGGAAGTTTGTAGGAGTAGTAAGTATTCGAGCTCTTTTAAATAATTTTGTTGAAATCCAAGTGGAATTAGCTAGTCTATTAAACCCATTAAGCAATTTGCCAGGGAATCATATCATTAATCAAAAAATATTAGAAGCCTTTTCTTTTGAGCGATACAGTATTTTATATTTCGATTTGGATTCCTTTAAGGCATATAATGATTTATATGGTTTTAATCAAGGAGATAGAGTAATTTTACACTTAACAGATATATTGAAAAAACATGTGATGCAATATGGATACTTTCTCGGCCATATAGGTGGAGATGACTTTATGGCAATCATCCCACATTATAATGTGAAACCAATTTGTGAAGGAATAATAAAAGACTTTGATCAAACGATCCCTTTATTCTATGATGTCAAACATTTAATAAATTCGAATTTAAAAATAAAAGGACGTACTGGAGAATTAGAATCTTTTAAAATTATGACTCTATCCATTGCTGTCCTTACAAATAAACATAGAAAATTTAAAGAAGTTGAGGAGCTATCGAATATTGTAGCGGAAATTAAAAGAAACTGTAAAGAAGTAAATGGCAGTGTATATTTAATTGATGAATATCAAACGAACTTAGACAAAATTTAAAAAAGAAGGATAAAGTGAGGTCCCTTCTTTTTTATTTTTTATTTATCCAATGAAATAATCGTATGTATTTTTTGCAAGCAATGCAACGGTAACAACGATAAATAATATTCTCACATAACTTGAACCCCGTTTAATTGCAAAGCTTGACCCGCAAATAGCTCCAAGTATTTGCCCAATTCCCATTATGATGCCATAGCTATAATTGATTTGATCTAGAAAAATGAACATAATTAAAGCTCCGATATTGCTAGCGAAGTTGAGGAATTTTGCATTTCCCGCAGCCTTTAAAAAGTCAAATCCAATTAATAAAAAGGCGAAAATTAAAAAGGATCCGGTACCAGGTCCAAGAAATCCGTCATAAAAGCCGATAACAAAAACTAATAAGAAAAAGGCAATGTATTTTTTTGTCGATAACTTTTTATAAGTTGAAATGCTGCCCCAATCCTTTTTAAATATCGTATAAACCGCAACAGCGGCTAACATGAAGAGCATGAGAGGCTTTAAAATATTCGGATCCATTAAGTGGACGGTCCAAGCTCCAATCATAGCTGCAATAAAAACAAAAGGAAAAAGATGCTTTACTGTGTGGAAATCCATTTTACCAGAACGGTAAAAGGAAATCGTGCTCGTTAGTGAACCGAGAGTTCCAGCAAGTTTATTTGTGGCAACGGCGGCGGATGGACTTAAGCCGGTAAACATTAAAGCAGGTAATGAAATAAGCCCTCCTCCTCCAACGACCGAGTCGATGAAGGCTGCTAAAAAACCGAAAAGAAACAATATAATAATTAATGATAATTCCATATCTAACATTGAAAACAACCTTCCTGTTTCATTCTTTTGATGACTATTACAATATAACATATAAAAATAATATATATTTGTAAAAATAATAAAAGAGGTTGGGACATATAGCTAATTTAATTAAGAATCAGTGAAGAAGCATAGTAAAAAAATGATATGCAACGAAAATTGATTGGAGTGACGG
>JAAYHP010000343.1 GCA_012735355.1 Lysinibacillus sp.
TAATAATTCTTAATAAAACAAGCCCTGCCCTTTTATGCGCAGGGCTTATTCATTTGAAAAACTATTAATCTTCTCTACTTTTTACAATACATTTACATTTTTACTATTTTGTAATAATTATAATCAATCACCGGATTGTCACATTTTCCATAAATATGTAAATTTCCCACTACCTATTGTCTATATATAATTAAAATAAAAGAATGTTCAATGTGTTAGTATGGCTTTTTTACTTTCATTTCCTGTATAGCACATGAAGATTCTATATTACATAAGGGGGATTAAATATGAAGTTCAACGAAAGGGGCTTAACCCTTGTGGAAGTCATAGCCAGCATTGTTATTATTGCAATTGTGCTCTTAAGTATGGCTCAATTAGTAATTCAATCAAATAAAACAACTGCTATTAATAATGAAAAATTAGTTGTAATCGATTTAGCTGAAGCGGTGTTAGAGAGGCTAAAAGCCGAATCCCATGTAGTGAAGCAGACGATTGAATCAGCACCCGATCCGGATGCAGAAATAGAAATCCCATTAGATTCAATCAATTTTAGTAATCTCACAAAGAAAAAAATAAATGGAAAAGATCACTATTTTATTGAAATGAATAACGAAACTTATCAAGTAATTGCCTATGCAAAAAAATGTGAATCTGAAATTTCTGATTTGGGTTTGAGACCAGTAATTGTGAAAGTAAAGAGAGTGGAACGGATAACAAACGGAACAACTGTTATTAAAGAGTTAATAGGAAAAAGTGAAATTGAAGGATATGTTGAATTATGAAGAAATATTTGAACACAAAAGGAATGACTTTAGTCGAATTATTAGCAGTTTTAGTAATAGGATCTATCGTTATCCTTTTAGCTTTTAATGTGCTGTTTAGTTTGTTTTTTAAACATAACGAGAAAATTGTCACTGCCGCCAACGTACGCGACACTGCGGATTATTATTTAGAAAGCTTAGCCAACTATATTTATTCACTAAAGGAAAGTGAAATAGAAAAAGTAGTTGAATCGGAAACAGATGGATATTATATCGTTGAAAAAAGTTCGCCAGACGATAAAACTGGTTTCGTAAATGAAGAAGGAACAATCTATCTCTACATTGGAGGAGATAAAAAGGAATCCCCTTATCCTGGTATTCAAATTTCCAAACTCCATCCGACTGATTCTGATAAAACTCCGGCTGATTCTAAAAAAACTTGGATGATACGAGATAAGAATAAGAAAAACGTCTACAAAATAACTCTTACGTTAGAATACAACAATGACCAATCTAAGACATTTAAAAAAGAAGTCCATTCGCTACCTTAAAATCGCATTGATAAGGAGGAAATAAAGGTGAAAAATATCCAATCACAAAGGGGCAATAGTTTACTAATCGCTATGCTTGTATTAATGATTGGAACCATTATAGGTCTAACGCTCATTAGCCTAACCATGAATGGCACCACCCGAAACGAACACCGAGAAAACTACAACCAAGCTAAAAGTTATGCAGAAAACGGGATTGAGCACATCATAGCTCATATCGAAAAAGAAGTTTTAGGAAAGGACATTCCAAAATCCGAAA
>JAAYHP010000344.1 GCA_012735355.1 Lysinibacillus sp.
CAGATAAATACATTGTATATGATGTATTAAACTTCGATATTGACGTTACAATGGAAGGCGAAACATTAGGATTAAAATTAGGTTATAAAATTGGTAAATCCAACGTAAATGAAGCACCAAACTTTGTTATTGGTATTCCAAATGAAGCAGATGTAATCAAATTCCAAGATTTAATGATATTCGATGTTGAAATTACTGAAGAAGATTTAGTTTTAGAGGAAGAAATTGTTGTTGAAGAAGTTGTTGAAGAAGTTGCTGAAGAAGTAACTGAAGAGACTACAGAAGAAGCTGTGCAAGAAACTCAAGAAGAACAAGAGTCAACTGAAACAACAGAAGAAGCTGCAAAAGAACAATAATCGAATAACACAAAATTCGGGCTTTCTAGAAAGAAAAATCTTTCTAGAAAGCTTTTTTTATGTATATTTAATACATCCCTTGATAAGCATAGATGCCTATACCGTTAAGTATTTGTATCATACATTGAAATGAGATTGAAGGGAAAGGGGGAAGTATAAATGTATCCTTATAATAACGATGACTTTTTTGACAATTTTGATGATAGTCCGAATAGAAGAAGTTTTCAGGGAGGACGACCACCGTTTTCTCCAGGGGGATCACCATTCCAGCCATCCTTTGGAGGAGGCCCAAGTCCAGGAGGTTTTCCGCCACAACCACCTTTTGGAGGGGGACCACAAACAGGTATTCCAGGAGGACAACTGACGCCTCCAAGTGCTCCACCGCCTAGTTTTACACCTCAAATCACTACGTTACAAGGAACGGAAGAATTTAGTCGTCGTAGAGGAGGAAGAGGGATTGGAAGATGCTTCTTCCGCAACACATTTATTTGGATGACAAATGGTAATAGCTTCTGGTTCTACCCAATGTTTGCCCTTGGAAATTCCATTATTGGATTCCGTTGGAGAGGAAATCGTGGGTGGGTTTACGATGTATTAAACCGTAACCGAATTGCCTTTTTCCAATGCTACTAATGTTAACACCGTTTAAAGCGAGGATGAAGCCTCGCTTTAAACATCTTTCAAAGTGTTTTAAAATGTTCTATTTTGTTCACTTTTTATGGTGAACTTGTAGTTCTTTTTTTTATTATTCAAGAATAATAATAACAAAGATTTAAGGAGGGTAGAAAGTGTGGAAAAGGTAATGAAGATTAGGGAAGAGGTTTTAAAGAGTGTTACTCCTTTATCTGATTCACAATTAAACAAAGTACCCGAAGAAGGAAAATGGTCTATTGCTCAAGTGTTAGAACACCTATATTTAATGGAAATGAATACAGTAGATGCAATATTGGAAACGTTATCAAAAGATGAGTATAATCCTACAGGATCAAAACCTATTCGAAATATATTAGATCGTACAGTAAAACGAGTAGCTCCTGATGATTTAACACCTTCGAAAGAATTTCAAAGTTTAGTAGAATTAAGGAAGAAACTAGAGAAATCTAGGGAACGTTTATTAAAAAGCATTGAAGGAGTCAGTGAAGAGGATTTAGAACAGAAATCCTTTATCCATAGGAAATATGGGCTGCTGACAATTAGACAGTGGGTTTCATTAATTGGTTATCACGAAGAACGGCATCTAAAACAAATTGAAGAGATTAAAGAAGCAATAATAAATAAAGTAAAATAAACACCTTCGATTATTCTAATAGCGAGTAATCGAAGGGTTTTCTTTATAACCGAGATATATAACTGTGCATGCCAAGAGGTTGGGACATATAGCTAATTTAATTAAGAATCAGTGAAGAAGTATAGTAAAAAAATGATATGCAACGAAAATTGATTGGAGTGACGGGGCGACTCCAACGGGAA
>JAAYHP010000345.1 GCA_012735355.1 Lysinibacillus sp.
AGAAACAGTTGATGAAGCCGTTGCAGGAGACATTATCTGATTATACGATACAGGAACATACCAAATTGGAGACACCATTGTTGGTGGGAAGAAAACATTACAGTTTGCGCCATTACCTCAATTTACTCCGGAACTGTTTGTACGAGTATCTGCGATAAACGTAATGAAATCGAAGCAATTCCATAAAGGGATTCTTCAACTTGTGCAAGAAGGAGCTATTCAATATTATAAAACATTGCATACGGAGGAAATTATTTTAGGGGCAGTGGGGCAACTCCAATTTGAAGTGTTTGAGCATCGTATGAAAAATGAATATAATGTGGAAGTTGTTATGCAACCAATCGGTTCGAAAATTGCCCGTTGGATTGAAAATGAGGAAGACGTGAAAGAATCCATGTCATCAAGTCGTTCCATGCTCGTGAAAGACCGTTATGACAAGCTTGTCTTCTTATTTGAAAACGAATTTGCAATGCGATGGTTTTCAGAAAAGAACGAGCATATTAAGTTATATAGTTTATTGTAAATATCTTTAGAATTCGCTTTAGTAAAAACTTCTTTTCATAATGAAGTTATTAGCTAGGCGAATTCTTTTTTTTTTATAAATGATAAATTTTTAATAAGAGGAAAATACAATTGTTTCAAGAATATGTAACTATATAAACATTTTGATGGAGGGAAGGACATGGATATCCACTTCTTTACAGGTTTTCCTGGGTTTATTTCCGAGCAAATCATACGCCAATTGTTTGAAAAAAATGTTACCGACTATGTATATGTTCTTGTGTTGCAAACAGAATTAGAAAAAGCAAAAGATGCTCGAAATAAAATATTGGAAATGTACCATGAAAAAACAATAGAAATCATTGAAGGAGATATTACGTTACCCAATTTATATATAAAAGAAGAAGTTGTGGAAAGAATCAAAGGAAACATTCATTATTTTTGGCATTTAGCGGCTATTTATGATTTAGCAGTTCCCCGTGAAGCAGCCTGGAAAGTGAATGTTCATGGCACATCTCAAGTAAATGATTTTGTCAAACAGTTACCAAATTTAAAACGTTATATATATTTCAGCACAGCTTATGTAGCTGGAAAAAGAGAAGGATTCATTTTAGAAACGGAATTAATTCGCCCCACTGCCTTTAAAAACTATTATGAAGAAACGAAGTTCGAAGCGGAATTGCTTGTGGATGACTTGAAGGAAAAAGTGCCGTTAACGATCATTCGGCCAGGCATAGTAAAGGGGCATTCGGTTACAGGAGAGACGAAAAAGTTTGATGGACCCTATTTCTTTCTCAATATGATTGATCGCATTAGCTTTTTACCCTTTATTCCGTATATAGGGAATTCCGATGCCAGAATCAATGTCGTACCTGTTGATTATATAGCGGAAGCATCCATTTTTCTAAGTCAAGAGGAAGAAGCAGTCGGTAAAACACTACATTTAACAGATCCGAATCCTCATGCTGTGAAGGAAGTGTATCGAATGATGGTGAAAGAAATGACAGGAAAATATCCAAAAGGAAAAATCCCAATAGAATTTGCAGCGGCAGCTATGCAGATAAAAAAGATTCGACAAATGCTTGGGGTGGAAGTGGAGACAATCGATTATTTAACGTGGAATGCTCATTTTGATTGTACTATTGCAAAAAAACTTTTAGATAAGGCCAATATAACTTGTCCTGACTTCCTTCAAACGTTGCCGGCAATGATTAAATTTTATAAAGAAAATATAAATAATAAAAATTTCCATATTCAAATAAAATAAATTCGTTGCAATTCATTTTTCTAGTTGCTATAATTACTTTAACAAAAATCGAATAACCATTGACAAATGTCAAAGGGGAGTAGCTATAAGTATTTAGCTCATCTAAATACTTACTTCATATTCGTCATTACATGGCATTGCCATCGGATATGAAAGCAAATCTAAATCTAATCATTTGCTTAGCAAGACCTTTGCCTTTTTAAGGGCAAAGGTCTTTTCTTTTGCCTTCAAATGGATTTATTCGCCATTAGTAAATCACCATAGAGTTGGGCATACAAAAATAGAGGAGGAATTATTGGTGGAAGCAATTATATTAGAATATATATGGGTATTATTAGTACTCATTGTATTGGAAGGACTACTTGCAGCGGATAATGCAGTCGTCATGGCTGTTATGGTTAAACATTTACCATTAGATCAACAGAAAAAAGCACTGTTTTACGGTTTATTAGGCGCATTTATATTCCGCTTTACAGCGCTATTTTTAATAACAATTTTAGTAAACTATTGGCAAATTCAAGCGCTAGGTGCTGCTTATTTACTGTTCATTGCCATAAAGAATATTTATGAAAAGAAATTTAAGAAAGAAGAAGAAGTAATTGATGAACACTTGCAAAAGGGGAAAGGTTTTTGGGCTACCGTTTTAAAAGTGGAACTTGCTGATATCGCCTTTGCTGTCGATTCGATGTTAGCTGCCGTTGCTATTGCGGTAACATTACCTGAAGTAGGGAACTTCCACATTGGAGGCATCAACGGTGGGCAATTCGCCGTAATGTTCTTCGGTGGTATTATCGGGATGATTTTAATGCGTTTTGCAGCTCAAGCATTCGTAAAGCTACTCAACAAATACCCGGGACTAGAAACTGCAGCCTTTTTAATTGTTGGTTGGGTGGGGGTAAAATTAGTAGTGTTAACGTTATCCCATCAAAATGTAGGTATTTTACCTCACGACTTTCCATACTCTGCACCTTGGGAAATTACATTCTGGGCTGTGTTAGTAGCCCTTGCAGTAGGCGGATGGTTGTCTAGTGTAGCAAAAAGCAAAAAAGAAAAAACAGAGGAAGTTTAATGGAGGAGTGAGGTTGGGACATATAGCTAATTTAATTAAGAATCAGTGAAGAAGCATAGTAAAAAAATGATATGCAACGAAAATTGATTGGAGTGACGGGGCGACTCCAACGGGAACAGCCCGAAACTCGAGA
>JAAYHP010000346.1 GCA_012735355.1 Lysinibacillus sp.
ATGACGTCGACAAAGCGGTTGAAGCGGCACAAAATGCCTTTAAAACATGGGGCCGTTCGGATGTGAAAGAGCGTTCTGCCATACTTTTAAAAATTGCTGACCGAATTGAAGCAAAAGCTGATTTTTTTGCTGAAGTAGAATCACTAGACAACGGGAAACCAATTCGAGAAACTTCTGGCGCTGATATTCCTTTAGCGATTGACCATTTCCGTTATTTCGCTGGTGTCATTCGTGCGCAAGAAGGTGGCATTAGCCAAATTGATGAAAATACAGTCGCATACCATTTCCAAGAACCTATTGGCGTTGTCGGACAAATCATCCCGTGGAACTTCCCAATTCTTATGGCTTGTTGGAAGCTAGCTCCAGCTCTTGCTGCTGGTAACTGTGTCGTACTAAAACCTGCTGAACAAACACCAACATCCATTTTAGTCTTAATGGAACTGATTGAAGATTTATTACCACCTGGCGTTGTAAATATCGTAAATGGCTATGGTTTAGAAGCTGGTAAGCCACTTGCATCAAACCCTCGTATCGGAAAAGTTGCCTTTACTGGAGAAACAACAACAGGAAGACTAATCATGCAATATGCGTCTCAAAATATCATTCCTGTTACGTTAGAGTTAGGCGGTAAATCTCCAAACATTTTCTTTGAAGACGTAATGGCTGCGGACGATGAATTTTTAGATAAAGCGGTAGAAGGCTTTGTATTATTCGCTTTAAACCAAGGAGAAGTATGTACTTGTCCTTCGAGAGCATTAATTCAAGAATCCATTTATGATAAATTCATGGAAAGAGCACTTAAACGCGTTGAAGCGATTAAAACGGGAAACCCACTGGATCCGAACACAATGATGGGTGCGCAAGCTTCAACAGAGCAAATGGAGAAAATTTTATCCTATATTGACATTGGTAAACAAGAAGGTGCCGAGGTGTTAACTGGTGGAGAGCGCAATAATTTAGGTGGCGAGCTTTCAGATGGTTTCTACATCAAGCCAACTGTCTTTAAAGGCCACAATAAAATGCGCATCTTCCAGGAAGAAATCTTTGGTCCGGTTGTAGCTGTTACAACGTTCAAAGATAAGGAAGAAGCATTGGAAATTGCGAACGATACGATGTACGGACTAGGTGCTGGTGTATGGACTCGCGATATTAATACAGCCTATCGCATTGGACGAGGCATTCAAGCAGGTCGCGTATGGACGAACTGCTATCATCAATACCCAGCTCACGCTGCCTTTGGTGGATACAAAATGAGCGGTATCGGTCGTGAAACTCACAAAATGATGCTTGAACATTATCAACAAACGAAAAACTTGCTTGTAAGTTATAGCCCAAATAAGCTTGGTTTCTTCTAATTGATTAAAATAGGGAGGGATGGTAGTGGTAGAACGAGTTGTCGCAACGGATGAAGCCCTTGCCCTCATTGAAAAATTGAAGAACAAACATGGTCCCATCATGTTCCATCAATCGGGTGGTTGTTGTGATGGTTCTTCCCCTATGTGTTATCCGGAAGGAGACTTAATCATCGGTGATTCAGATATTTTGTTAGGGGAAATTGGTGGTGCAAAATTTTATATACACAAAACCCAATTCGAATATTGGAAACATACTCAGCTGATTATCGATGTTGTCGATGGTCGCGGAGGTATGTTTAGTTTAGAAGGTGTAGAAGGAAAACGGTTTTTGACAAGATCGAGAGCCTTTACTTCTGAAGAATTAGCGGAGTTAAATAAGGTTGGTTAACATAGAATCAGGGCTGATCAAAAGTATATGCTTTTTGGTCAGCCCTGCTCTATGCCTAAAATAAGTTGCCCCTTTTCTTAAAAAGGATTTTGAAACTTCACTTCTAGTAAAACGTAAATTTACTAGGAGTGATTGATTTGACAACAACATTTATAACAAATTTACAGAAAAACTATGATCGGGTTGTAAACTATTTCGGAACGGGTCAAAGCCAAAGATTTGTCGTATCATTGGCCTGTCATTTTACCCTTGAAAATAAACAATTTAGTGGTGTGCTATTAAATAAAGTGATGGACAAAATAATAACCGAATCGAAGTCGTTACCACTACAATACGAATCAGCGATAAGTTATAAAATTGCATTGAAATTAATGAATACGGAAAACTTAGAGGAAAGTATCGTCCAATTGAACGAAAGAGATCGGGTCTTACAAAAAAATGGATTTAAAAAGTCTCCTTCCCGTGTGATTGGAGGCTTATTTCTCCAGGGCGATATAACCCTTCACGCAAAACGGGCGAAAATGTTATTTGACGCAATGAATCAAAGACAGCGGTTTTTAACTACGAATGAAGATATTCCTTATGTTGTAATAATGACGGTAGAAGAAAATCAAAATCCTTCATTGAGGGCGGACACCATTGTCCGTTATTACCAAGGTTTAAAAAGCCAAAAATTTATATTAGGTAATCACCTTCAAGCTCTTAGTCAAATCATGACGATCTATAGCGAAGAATATAACGAAATTTTATTAAACTATGTTATTCAATTAAGAAATGTGTTATTAAATCGAAATGTTAAAGTAAGAAGAATTCATTACCCTTTTATTGGTATATTAGCGATGGCGTCAACGAATGAAGAAAAAATTGAAGAGATGGTTGAATTTTATAACTTATTAATAAAACTTAAACCTTTCCGCATGGAAATAGAACTTGCACTAATTGTGGCTATACAAAAAACGATACGAGATTTATCCTATATTCAAAGTGCAGTAGATATGGGACCTTTATCAAACTTTGATAAGCTACTTTTTACGGCAGACTTTGTTTTAGAAATTTTATCAAATGCATCTGGAGGTTTTGGTGTTGTCTTTGATTTATTTCAATGATGGCGACTTTAATGCTTATATTTTGAAGTGGTAAAATAAAGGTAAAAGAATTTATGGAGGTGTCAAATATGAAAGAAACAAAACTGTGGATTAACGGAAAGTGGGAAGATACAAAAGATACGTATGAACTGTCATCTCCCTACTCAGGAGAAATAATAGCAAAAGTTGCGAAAGCTTCTGTTCAAGACGTAGAACGTGCCATTGAAGGAGCCCATGAAGCTTTTCAAACTTTTAAGATGACGACAGCTTACGAAAGAGCGGAAATACTATATAAAGTGGTAGATATCATTCGTGAAAGAAAACAGGAGTTTGCGGAAATTTTAGCAAAAGAAGCGGGAAAACCGATTTCTACAGGACTGGCAGAAATTGAGCGAACAATCACTACATATCAATTTTCAGCAGAAGCGGCAAAACAATTATATGGTGAAACTGTTCCAATGGATGCGGCACCAGGGGGAAAAGACCGAATTGGTTTTACTAAACGAGTTCCTCTGGGTGTAGTTTCAGCTATTACGCCTTTTAATTTCCCGTTTAATTTAGTGGCACATAAATTAGGTCCGGCCTTTGCGGTAGGTAATACAGTTGTTTTAAAGCCTGCTACACAAACGCCACTAAGTGCTTTAGTGATGGCGGAAATCTTTAAAGAAGCAGGGCTACCAAATGGGGCGCTGCAAATCGTTACAGGTTCCGGTGGAGAATTAAGCGATGTGCTCGTTACCCATCCGTTAGTGAAAAAGGTGACTTTCACAGGTAGTGGCGCAGTCGGAATGAAAATTAAAGAAAAAGTAGGGTTACGTATGGTAACATTGGAGTTAGGTTCAAATGCAGCAGTAATTATTGAGCCAAGTACACCGATTGAGAAAATTATTTCCCGCGCGGTTTCTGGCGCCTTTAACTTTTCCGGTCAAGTATGTATATCTTTACAACGAATTTACGTTCATGAATCAATTTATGATCAATTTACGGAAGCTTTCGTGGAAGAAACGAAAAAGTTAAAACTAGGTGATCCACTTGACCCAGCGACAGATTTAAGTGCAATGATCAATCCGAAAGAAGTGGAACGGATAAAGGAATGGATTGAAGAAGCAAAAATGCAGGGTGCTAAAGTGGCGACGGGAGCTGAATTTACTGAGCGAACGATGACTCCGACGGTGATGGTTAACGTTACGCCAGATATGAAAATTATGTGTTTAGAAACCTTTGCACCAATTGTTTCAATCGTTCCTTATAAAACATTAGATGAAGCCATCCGCTACGTGAATGATTCGGAGTTAGGATTGAATGCAGGAATTTATACGAATGTTTTAACGGATGCAATGCGTGCTGCGGATGAAGTAGAAGCAGGTGCTGTAGTTATTAACGATATTCCAACATTCCGAGTAGACCATATGCCATATGGAGGCATAAAAAATAGTGGATACGGACGAGAAGGGATTAAATACGCAATAGAGGAAATGACAGAACTAAAGTTCATTACCATTAAATCTGTATTTTAATAGGCTGATACTCATTTGTATGAAATTAATATTATGTTAACAAAATAATTGCAATAGATTTCTTATAAGCATAATATCAACATGAGTTGTTGATAGGAGGACATACAAATGAGTAAAGCATACCCGATGAGCAAATCTCGAACGACCCAAACCCGTTTAATTTTACCGCCAGATACAAATCATTATGGCTCTATATTTGGTGGGAAAATTTTAGCATATATCGATGAAATTGCAGCAATTGCATGCATGAAATTGACTAATCAAGAAGTTGTAACTGCATCTTTTGATTCGGTAGATTTTCTTTCACCAGCATATGCTGGCGATATATTGGAACTGGAATCTATCGTCACTTCAACAGGGCGCACTTCCATGGAAGTGTATGTACGTGTTATGGCATACAATGTAAAAACAGGAGAAAAGAAGTTAACAACGGAATCCTTTGTAACGATGGTTGCTTTTGGTGAAGAAGGGAAGCCGATAGCAGTTCCTGCTGTATATCCGGAAACGGAGGAAGAAGAAAAGCTTTATAAAGCGGGAATGGAACGACGACAGCTAAGAAAAGGAAAATCAAAGAAAGCCCTTGTTCAAGATTAATATGATTTAAAGAAAAGGCTGGTTCATACATATTCGAACCAGCCTTTTTTATATTATTTGCTTGAAAGATCATGGACGACTTTAATAAGAGAGTCGGATGATGTTGAAATAAGAGTCGAGCTTTCGGCCAAATTCGTAATATAATGGGTAATCTCTTCAATATCCTTTGATGTAGAACTATATTGATCTCTAATGCCTGAAACTTTTTTTGCAATAAGCTCAAAGGATTCAGCTAATTGTCCTTGAGTTTGCACGCTGATTTTCACTTGTTCGTCGACATTATTAACGCTAGAGGACATATCTATAATATTGCTTTCCATTTCATGAATTAAGCCTGAAACATTTTGTACCGCTCGTTTCGTTTCTTCTGCAAGTTTTCTTACTTCTTCAGCAACAACTGCAAATCCTTTTCCGTGTTCTCCTGCACGTGCAGCTTCAATGGATGCGTTTAATGCTAGTAAATTTGTTTGATCTGCTATGCTCGTTACTAAACTAACGATTTCAGAAATTTTTTGGGAAGAAGATCGCAAGTTGGTCATGGAAGTTTCTAATAAATTTAAGCTGCTTAAAATGGCGCTCATTAAGTTTGTTTGTTTTTCTAATTGCTCTTTGCCTTCATTTGACTGTTCTTCTGTGTCTGCAACGAACTCTAAACCTTGTAGAGTAGCGGTTACGATATTTTGAGATTGGTTAGAGATGACTTGTATGGAAGCGGTAGTTTCTTGATTCATTGCATTTAGTTCTTCAGCGATGTTTTGAATAGAACTCAACATTGTTTGCTTCACTTGTTCATATTCTTTGCGAATTCGTTCTTGTTCATTTTCGTAAGCTTCGATAACAAGTTGTTGTTCCAAATTAATAATTTTTGCAAAAGCATTTGTCGCTATTTGTGCCTCTTCCTTTGAAATGTCTAATTCTTGAACAAATTGAATAAACGTAGTCATTAATGACTGGAAGGAAGCTAAATACCATTTAGAATTTAAGCCTATTTTTACGTGAGCAATCGCAATCATAGTACGGTTTTTGATATAATTTTTATTAATTCGACCTTCAAAAATCTCTTGCAAATGTTTAGTTAATGTAATTTTTAAACGTTCAATTTTCGTATGGTTATTAATTAATTCAACTAGATGGTTACTTAAAGAAACAGCTTTATAAAATTCATCCACCATTGTAGGGATAAATTTTTCAGCATAAGGTTTTAACTGTCTTATGATCGCTAAATCTTCTTTTGTTAACTGAATGATTTCAATTTGCTTCATGATATCTGGGTAATCAGAAACATTTAGTTCAACATCATGAATATGTTTGTCAATGTCAAAAAGCTTTGCGGAAGTAGGTTTATTAGCTCTATTTAAAAGTACAAATTTCATGAGTTTACTCCATTCTAGCGTTATTAATTTTACTTTATACACTATTATAC
>JAAYHP010000347.1 GCA_012735355.1 Lysinibacillus sp.
ATTTTTACACAAAGTTATTCACATTTATCTTATTTTATCCACAAAACATTGTAACAAACAAAAAAAGAGTAGGAAATAACAGACTTTCTTTTCCCTACTCTTTTGTGGAAAAATCATGTTGATAACTGTCATTTATCCACAATATAATAATTGACTACCCTCAGTTAATTTTAATTGCAACTCCATCATTTTTCCTGCGCGATACACTTTCATCTTTAATGTGTCACCAATTTCCGTTTCGTTATATAAATGTTGACGTAAGTCGATGGAGTTTTCAATTTTTTGCCCATCCATTTCTACAATGACATCATATTGTTCTACACCTGCACGGTCAGCAGGAGAACCTGGCACCACTTCTGTCACCACAACACCCGTTGTGACTTCTTCAGGCAATTTTAATGTTTGTTTTTGATAGAATGCTGGTACGTCCGTTAAATCTAATAAACCAATTCCCATCGTTGGTCTCTTAACTTCCCCGTGCTTTTCCAGTTCCTCAATGACAGGAATGACTGTATTAATCGGAATAGAGAAACCTAATCCTTCCACCGTCGATTCTGCAATTTTCATGGAGTTGATTCCTATTAAATCACCAGCAATGTTAATTAACGCACCACCGCTGTTCCCAGGATTAATAGCAGCATCCGTTTGTAAAACTTCTGTTTACCAGTCTACATAACCATCGCCATTTAAATCCACCGGTACAGAACGATCTTTACCGGAAATTACCCCTGTAGTTACAGAGCCGTAAAAATCTAATCCTAATGGGTTTCCTATAGCAATGACTGTTTCACCTTGTTTAAGCACATCCGAGTCTCCAAACTCTGCAACGACTTTTACATTTTTACTAGGGATTGAAACAACGGCTAAATCAGTCCAAATATCGCTACCTACTAACTCCGCATTTTCCTTCGTCCCATCTGCTAAAGTCACTTCTAATTGTTTTGCCTTCTCTACAACATGGTAATTCGTAACAACATAGGCTTTGTCACCTTCAATTTTATAAATAACTCCAGAACCGCTACCTGCTTCCGTCGTTTTATATTGGCGTGTCCAAAAATCTGCTACTTCTTGTATATTTGTAATTCCGACGACTGCTTCCGAAACTTTTTCTACGGCTTTTGTTACATCAGTTGTTACTTCCGTTGCAGTTTGGGTGATTTGTGTTCGGCTATCGTTGTTGCTAGTCGAACTAGTTGGTAACTGATCTATCATAGAAGGAAGTAACAGCCACATTAAGAGGGCACCGACAATTACTCCAGCAAAGCCACTAAAAAAGTAGCCTGCTGCACTTCCTCCCTTTTTCTTGTTTCGTCTTTTCTGTTCCTCTTCTTCTTCCCGTTTTAAACGTTCTTGTAAAGGAGAGTATGTAGTGTTTTCGTCAGAAGGTTTATGATTTTCATCATCAGAATAAAAACTCATCTTCATTCTCCTTTCTTTTTCTTGATGACATTATGATACTATTCAAACATTAAAATTACATGAAAATGTACTTAAACAAAATTAAAAGTAAACTTTAATACATCCATTATGAGCCGATTTGTTAAATTTTAGTATAAAAAAGCGAACTCTGTATATGCTACAAAGCTCGCCCTTTATATCTTATTAAACTGTTACTAAATTAGTTGGTTCTTCTGCGTCAGTATCGTGAAGGTGAAGGAACTCTCCTTCCATGATACCATAAGACTGCAACGTTTGTTTTACAGTCATGCGTGCAAGTTCCTTCATATTATTTTCCTTACTTAAATGGGATAAGTATACATGGGTCGGTTTTTCATCTACAACTTCGCTAATTGCAATAGCTGCATCTTCGTTCGAGACATGTCCAACATCACTTAAAATTCGCCGTTTAATGGACCACGGATATTTCCCCATTTGAAGCATATTAATATCATGATTGCTTTCAAAAACGAAAGAATCGGCACCGCGGATAATGCCCTTCATACGGTCACTAACGTAACCTGTATCTGTAATGATTACTAGCTTACGCCCATTTTCGTGGAAACAATAAAACATCGGATCGGCTGCATCGTGGGAAACCGCAAAAGATTCAATATCCAATGATCCGAATGTTTGAACTTGTTCCATCTCAAATTGAAAGCGTTGATCTAACGGAATGTTCCCAATTTGCCCCTCCATCGCTTTCCACGTTTTTTCGTTGGCGTAAATCGGTAAATTGTACTTCCTCGCAACAACACCTAGTCCTTTAATATGATCACTATGTTCATGGGTAACTAAAATGCCAGATAAATTTTTCATATCACGATCGATTTTAGCAAAGAGCTGTTCCATCTTTTTTCCGCTTAATCCGACATCGACTAAAAAAGCATGTTCATCTGTTTCTACATAGATTGCATTTCCTGTACTGCCACTTGCTAAAACACTAAATCGCATTTCCTACACCCTATTCTTCATCTATTTCCTTCAATTGTTCTAATTCGCCGATTTCGTCTTCATCAACGGTTAAGTCTGACTGTACGTCGATGATTTTCCCTTCTACAGCATTCACAAAGTATTCTTCTTCTGTTCCATCGGACGCTACTACTCGCACTTTCCATGTTGGAACGAATACTTGCGTTTGTGTAAGTTGCACTAGCGTTGAATAACCTAACTTCATTTCTTCAATGTGAGATTCAGGTTTTAATAAATTTCGTGCATACAAAATTTGAATGATTTGAAACGGTGGGAGAAGGTTTTCATCTTCTTCAAATTCTTCAAAGTCATAAAGCATCGTTTGTTCATACATTACGACTTCATTATCGTCATTCCAGTAAATCGTAACGACTCCATGAATATTGTAATAAATCGTTTTACCATCTACTCTTTGAAAAAAAGTAGCTGAGTTTTCATCTTCATTGATTTTCCACAATGAATAGGATGTACCGTTAAACACATTGTTTCTTAAAAACTCATTGAAACTGGCCCGATCTTTTACATTTCGTAATTTCACTGGTTCTTCTAATGTAACAATTAGCTTATTATCATTTTCGATTGTAATATGTTGAAAATTATCTAGTTGTAATTCCTCTTCGTTAAAGTTCATAACTTTTGCCGACATATAAGGGGCTGTTTCGTTGAGCGTTGGTAACAGATTAAAAGTAATTTGATCGTCTTTTAATCTTGCTTCTATAGTCTTTTCACCAGGTACTTTTACTTGCTGAGCTTCCATATGACGATTAAGGTAGAGGGAAATTAGAAATACGTCTAAAATTAAAAAGACAATGATGAAAATTAATTTTGACCTACTCCAATCCATTATTTCCCCCTCCTAGTACTTCCGGTGTAAGACGTATCCAACTACCTTGACTAACAGCAAACCAACTTGGTTCTAATGTAAATAAAAGATTATTGTCGTTTTGTTTCAAATGATAGCCAAGGATGATGTCATCAATATGTTCCAACTGAAGTTTATCCGTTTTTTCAATAAACTCAATAACTTCTAATCCCGTTGCTACCTCTCGACGCACTTTTTCCGAGGTAATGTCCATATCGAGTAAATAATAAGGTCGTTTATAGCGGAATAATTGATTTTCACCCCAAGTTGTAGAAATCCTTGTGGACGTTACTGCACTAAATACAGGGAATCCATGCTTATACAGTTGATATTCCGTAATATGCTTAGATACATTCATCGAAATTAAACGATAATCTCCCGTAAAACCTCCATGATCGTTAATAAACTCAAAACTATCCATCAGTAAACGAGAAGAAGGCAATTCAATCATACTTTCGGAAGAAGGATTTACGTAATTTAAATTTCGATACTTAATATCTACCGTCATTAGAGTCATACCATCTGTATACTTTAATGAATCTTGACTATCCACATTTTTTCTCACAATCGCCGGATCGTAAAATAAAATATCTCTAAAAGTATCTGGCTGAATTTCATCGATATAATACGTGTACTGATTTAATTCTATTTCCTCCGATGGAACATATAATGAAAGCTTATTCGAACGTTCAATTTCCTCGTAGACTTTTAAATCTTTCAACGTTTGCAATACTGCTGAATTGAAGTAATTTTCATATATTTTCATTTCCGTACTATATAAAGTGCGATGTTGTTCACTTAAAAAATAAATTGTAATAGAGTTTCTACTCACATCGTTCCAATCGATAACGAGTCGGTCGAAGGTTGCTTCCGGCAGCTCATCTTCCGTTAATGGAATAATAAATTGAAACACCTTTAAAGGAATTTCTTCTGAATAAAAGAATGTCATTCTATTATCTGTTCGAAGGAATTCATTCAATTGCTGATTGGATAAATTCATTTCGTTGAAAACTAACTCCGAACCTTTCCAACTAATCATTTGTTCTGTTATATCATTAATTGTTGATGAACCAACTGTACCCGTCCATTCACCATTTTCCCTTACCAATATTCGATAAGGCTTAATCACTTCATAAAGTTTCTTCTGTTTTCCGACCATCAATTGGTTGACTTGAGATTCTTCAATGATTTGAAGATTTGGCGTATAGGTCCAAATTAAAAAAGTTAAAATGAGACTTAAAATGACAAGGAAGAGAAGAATTATTGATTTTATATGTTCAATATACTTCATTCCCAATCACCAGCCCCGTCTAATTCATACGGTAATGTAAAGAAGATGGTTTTTCCTTTTCCTTCTTCACTTTCCGCCCAGATCGTTCCGTTATGTGCCCGAATCATTTCTTTTGCGATGGCAAGTCCAAGACCTGTTCCTCCCATTGCTCGTGAACGGGCTTTATCTACTCGATAAAACCGGTCGAATATTTTTCCAACATTTTCTTTCGGTATACCCATTCCATCATCGGAAACCATCACTTTGATCATATTTCCTTGTACAGTAAACCCGAATCGTATATTTCCACCATCTGGAGAATACTTTAAAGCGTTTGAAATAATATTATCAATCACTTGGGTAAACTTATCTGTGTCAATTTCCACGAAATATGGTGTTTCCGGTATGTAGCGAATAAATTTCACATTTTGGGATTTTGACATTTCAAAGCGATCAATAATTTTATAAAAGAAGCGATTAAATTCTACAACTTCTTTATTTAAATCGTAATCACGACTGTCCATTTTTGATAATTTTAATAAATCGTTTACGAGGCGAATCATACGCTCCGTCTCCGTTTGTGCCACGTTTAAAAAGTGAGGAGCAATATTTTCATCTCTCCAAGCGCCATCTGCTAACGCTTCTAAATAGCTTCTCATCGTCGTTAGAGGAGTACGTAATTCATGGGATACGTTCGCTACAAATTCCCGACGCTCCATTTCAATTTTTTCTTGTTCTGTTATGTCATGTAATACAGTAATTAATCCGTTCACAAAACCTGTCTCTTTTTGAATGACGGAAAAATTAGCACGTAAAATAAAAGGTGCATCTTCTGTACTGAAATTTAAATTTAAAGGCTCTTTCATATGAATTAAATCTTCGAAAGTATAATTTTCATCAATTCCAAGAACAGAGGCAATTGGACGATTTAACGTATCTTCCCTCGTGACGTTTAAAAAGACAAGGGCTGGGTCGTTAATTAAAATCACCTTTCCTCTTCGATCTGTAGCAATAACACCATCCGTCATGTTGGCTAGTACCGATGCTAGTTTCCTCCGCTCCGCTTCAGTTGATGATTGGGCTTCTTGAAGTCGATTTGTTAAATGGTTAAAAGCTATTGCTAATTGGCCAATTTCATCATTTCCGTACACTCGAACTTTCCTAGAGAAATTCCCTCTAGACATGGCTTGGGCTTGTTTACGCATGTCCATAATCGGTCTAGTGATTGTTCTTGCAATAAGGATTCCTAAAATTACAGTAATGACTAGAGACATCGTAGTACCTACTGCAAATATACGGTTAATATCACTCATTTGATCAAATACTTTTTCAATATTTGATTCAATATAAATTGCACCAATTACTTCACTATTCGGACCTACCGTATTTAATACGGGAGTAGCAATGACCCAAACTCGCGTATTCGTTTCCGCATCTAGAGCAATTTCTTCTTGATACGTTTCAGAAGAGATTACTTTTTTTACAATATCGTCATTAGAACGTTGACCAATGATTGCTTGATTTTCTGTATCAGAAGTTGCTAATACTTTATTACGGTTATCAATTACACGAATTTCATTAATATCACCCGTAGCAAATTCCTGTAAAGCCTTGCTCAAACTATGCTCCAATGTAGGGGATGCTTCATCCCGCTCTTTTACCAATTCTTCACGAATACTATATTGGATTAAATCTATTCTTTGGAGAATCGAATCTTCAAAGTTCGATTTTAAATTGTCCTCCAACTCATTGGAGAAGTAAATTCCAATAATTTGGATGGCAATAATGATGAGCAATACGTAAATTAATACGAGCTTTACATGAATTGACCGAAAAAAGCTAACTTTCTGCATTTATATTACTCCTGTTCAGGATTTCGTAAATAATAACCTACCCCACGGCGAGTGACAATCCATGTTGGATGACTTGGGTTATCTTCAATTTTTTCTCGAAGGCGACGAATCGTTACATCAACAGTACGCACATCCCCAAAGTAATCATAACCCCACACCGTTTGTAATAAATGTTCCCGTGTCATTACTTGTCCAATATGTCTTGCTAAATAATGAAGCAATTCAAATTCACGATGGGTTAATTCAATTGTTTCACCACGTTTTTGAACAATATAAGCATCCGGTTGGATAATTAATGAACCAACAGTAATATTATTCTTTTCTTCCTTCTCTTCTTCCACTTGTGTTGAAGCTTTTAAACGGCGCATATTCGCTTTTACACGGGCTATTAATTCTCGAGTACTAAATGGCTTTGTTACATAATCATCTGCACCCATTTCAAGTCCTAGTACTTTATCGATTTCAGATCCTTTAGCTGTCAACATAATAATGGGAAAATCATATTTTTTTCTAACTTCACGGCAAACTTCCATACCGTCTCTTTTTGGAAGCATAATATCAAGCAACATTAAATCCGGTTGCTGCTCCTCGATAATTTTTAACGCTTCATCTCCATCATAAGCACAAATTACTTTATAACCTTCTTTAACTAAATTAAACTGCAATATATCAGCAATGGGCTTTTCATCATCAACAACTAAAATTGTTTTTCCATCCACTTTAGTTTCCTCCTTAAGTTTAAGTGTATCTATTTAAACACGAATATTTTTTGCAATCATTATTCTTAATCTATCACGGTTTTCATTTTCATGCATTCCAAAAC
>JAAYHP010000348.1 GCA_012735355.1 Lysinibacillus sp.
ACATTACACTCCTACTCGGACACTTTGCAACACAACTCGCTCGCACCACACTTCCACTCAGAACTCATACTTCCCGCCCGGGCACAACCACTTGCACAACAACATCCCCCTCTCCCAACCAAAAACGCTGCCAGAAAGGGATTCCCTTCACTAGACAGCTAGATGGATAATCGGTGACAGGTTTATATGTCGTTGAATGTCCCCTCACGTAAAAACACCGATAATATTAGACCAATAAAAAGAACAACACTAAAAACAATAAATGCTAAATCAATGATACCTTTCTGAATAAGGTGAGAAGCCACTAAAGGACCGACACTTGCTCCTAAAAACAACGAAAACGCATTAAATAACACTGCACTTCCTCGGACTGCACCAGAGTTCTTTACAACTAACGAAATATTAAGTGGCACAACACCGGCAATACCTGCAACAAATAACAAACTAAACAGAATAATTAATGTAGGAATTTTACTAAACCCCATTAAAAATAATGAAACTCCAGCTAAAATTAAAGCCAACTGCAATAACCGTAGTACGCCAAAATGATTACCAGCTTTCCCTGCAAATACACATGCTAGCATACTAAAAATACCTAATGCTCGAACAAATAATATATTCTCTTCTGTAAAATTAAACTCTGATTGCAAATACCTACCGAGCAAAGTGTACATCCCCATTAACGTAAAATATAGCGTAAACATTATAAAAAACGATATACAAAGCTTAGAATTTTTAAATAAATATTTCATTTGAATATATCTATTTAAGAGACTCTTCTCTGTATCAGCAACACGATCATTAGGTAAATAAAAGATAACAAGTAATGCAGTTATAAAATAGATAATACCTAGGAAAAGAAAAATAGCCTGCCAATTATACAGAGAGTTAACGGTAATTCCAAAAACTTGTGCAACAACTGCCGCCATTAAAAAACCAGAAGAAATATACCCTGTCACTGATAAACGTTTTTCAAAAGGAAATACTTCACTTACATAGACGAGGGATAAAGGTGCAAATGCTGCGGCAGCAAACCCTTGAATCGCCCTCATAATGAGTACGATTTCAAACTGTTGTATAAATCCAGTAATAAAAGTACCAATGGTTAATGTGATAATGCCGATTACTAAAAATATTTTGCGTCCATATTTATCCGATAGCGGTCCATAAATTAAGCACCCCGTTGCAAAACACAATGAATAAATACTTCCAATCCATGTAGCGCTTGTTTCACTAATATGTAATTCATGAACAAATATTAAAGTAAGAGGAATCGTCACAAACATGCTCATTAAGATTACTAGTCCAGACCAAGTCAATATGAATGACATTAAGTTATATTTTAATTTTTCGGTGGATGTTTTATAGAATAACATTCATAATCTCCTTCGCTTCCTTTTAGTTTAGAAGGAAAAATCCCTTCCAATAAACAATGGTGGAAGGGATTTTTTATAAGGGTTTTTTATTATTAAAAGTCTATCGTAAATTGAGGGGCAAAGATTTCTACCTTATTTCACAAGTGTCTCTTCCTGTTTAAAGTGAGGAAGAACTTTTGTTGCAAAACGTTCCATCGACTTCATAGTTTCTTTGTGTGAAAGACCTCCGAAGTCAAAGTATAGAATGATTTCATCTAATCCAGCTTTCTCGATTTCTTTTAATTTTTCAGTAACATATTCAGCATCTCCTACGATAATGCTCTTGTCACTTAATTTATCAGTAGTCATAGATTTTAAGTTCTCTACGATTTCTGCAAAGTAACGAATGTTCGGTGGAGCCTTAGAAGGATCTCCAGGGAATGCTGGTACTAAACCAGTGAAGTATTTTAACATACGTTGTTTCGTTGCTTCCTCTTCTTCAGGTGTTTCAACAACGTTAATAAAGTAAGAGCAGCTTGCTTTTTTACCACTGAATCCGTTTTCTTCTGAAATTCTATTGAATGTATTAATTGCATTTTCCATTGTACCGAATACCATATTTGCTGCGAATGGTGCGAAAATTACGTTTTCACCCATTTCAGCCGCTTTACGAATCGACGGCTCACTGAATGCCGCAACGTAAATTGGAATTTGTTCTTGTACTGGTCTTGGTGTTAATAAGATTTCATCAAAGTTGAAAAATTCACCTTTATGGAAAAAGTAACCATCTTTACTACTCCAAGCCTTTTGAATAACATCTAAAGATTCAAAGAAAATTTCACGGCTCTTATGGAAGTCAATACCAAATACATCATATTCACGTTTATCGTATCCACGACCTGCAGAGAAAATTACACGTCCACCACTCAATACATCAAGTAGTGCCCACTCTTCTGCAACCCTTACAGGATGTTGAGCAGGAAGTAAAACTGTAGCTGGTGCTAATTTAATTCTTTTTGTTTTTGCTGCAACACTTGCTAAGAAAGTAGCTGGTGCTGGCAAAACACCTAATGCTGCAAAGTGGTGTTCTGGAACCCATACACCATGGTAACCTAAATCTTCAGCATAAATACATTGTTCTTCTAAGTCCAAAATCATTTGATTCGGATCTTTACGTGTATCCCCATACTCAACCGGATTGTCAGTTAACGTGAAATAACTAAATTTCATATAACATACACTCCCTTTGTTTTGTTAACTATAGGTAAACTTCGTTC
>JAAYHP010000349.1 GCA_012735355.1 Lysinibacillus sp.
GAGGCTCGAGTCGGGCCCGTGGAAAGCGTCCCCGGAACGAAAATCAATTTTCAGTTTAATATCAAAAACTCATCATTTTCTTTTAAGAGAAAATGATGAGTTTTTACTTTTGTCCAAACCTCTTTTTTTACGCTTCTTTTTTCGTTGCTGTTTTTCTTTTTCGAGTAGCGGGTTTCTTTTTCGTTTTATCAAGAGAAGCTTGCAACGCACTCATTAAATCCGTCATATCGGAAGGAATAGC
This sequence comes from Lysinibacillus sp., assembly GCA_012735355.1. Classification (GTDB taxonomy): domain Bacteria; phylum Bacillota; class Bacilli; order Bacillales_A; family Planococcaceae; genus Ureibacillus. Next base: position 242 of record JAAYHP010000349.1, read on the forward strand.
AGGATCCTTTTCTGCTGCAGTAACCGTCTCCCCTTTTTTCTTCTGTTCAATCAACTCAAGAAGAGCCGTTCGATAATCATCACTATATTTTTCCGGCTCAAACTTTACCGTCAATTGATCAATGAGCATAAGAGCCGTATCTAACTCCTTTTTTACCACTTTTTCCTCGCTCGGAATATTTGGAACATCCGCTGTTTTTCGTACTTCATCTGGAAAATGAATCGTCTCCATTAACAGCGTATCTTCAAACACTCGTACAACCGCCAATTGTTCCTTAGAACGAATCGTAATTTTTGCCACACCAATTTTTCCAGAATCTTTTAATGCTTGACGAAGCAAAGCATAGGCTTTCAATCCACCAGAATCAGGCGATAAAAAATAACTTCGCTCGAAATAAATCGGATCAATTTCCTCTAACTTTACAAATTCTAAAATTTCAACAGCTTTTTCTTCATTTTCCTTTTTCAATCTTTCCAGTTCTTCATCATCCAACACAACAAATTTATTTTTCGAGTATTCGTAGGCCCTTACAATGTCTTCGTTTTTTACTTCTATATCACAGACAGGGCAAACTTTTCTATAATTAATCGGGCTATGACATTCTTTATGAAGTTGTCTTAATTTCACATCTTTGTTTTCCGTTGCTGCATGAAGTTTTACTGGAATATTTACTAAACCAAAGCTAATGCTACCTTTCCAAACGGTATGCATAACTCCACCTACCTTTTTCTTATTATGTTTAATTCGATAGCATTTATGTATAATGGTCACTCAATGTTAAACAATAATGAAAAAAGAGGTTTTCCAACATGAAACCGATGTTATTAACTTCTTCTGAAGAAATTCCTACTGGAGATGAATGGATTTTTGAAACAAAATACGATGGATATCGAGCCATCCTTCAATGGAATGAAGAAACTCCGACAATTATTAGTCGGAACAATCGAGACATCACTTTTCTCTTTCCGGAACTGATTGATTTTTGCAGAAGTAACTACAACAATGTTCAACCATTTCTTCCATTAACGTTAGATGGCGAAATCGTTTTTTTAGAAAACAACTATCGAAGCAACTTTTCCGTCGTTCAATCCCGTGGAAAAATGCGATCAAAACAAAGTATTGCCCTAGCAAGTGAACGTTTCCCATGTAATTTTATTGCTTTTGATTTGATACTATTTGAAGGAAAAAAAATTGATACTCTTCCACTATAGGATCGAAAAGAAACTCTTAAAATTTTTTTCAAAAATGCGATGCTTCCTCATAAAGTTAATTATATTGTAAAAGGGCAGATTCAGCTGATCGAAAGTGTTCAACAAGAACAGGATATTTGGAATCAAATAAAAATCCATAACGGTGAAGGTTTAATTGCGAAAAGAAATTCAAGCCTTTGGGAGAGCGGAAAACGCACTATCCATTGGATAAAAATAAAAAACTGGCGTATTGTGTCTGTCATCGTTACTTCCTTTGACTTAGAAAACAATTACTTTAGTGGTGCAATCTATATAGACAATCAATTAACTGATATCGTTAATTTCAAGCATGGATTGTCGGAAGAACAGTTCCAAACTTTATCCACTTTTTTTAAAACGAAAGGAGAGAAGTTTTCAAATACAACTTGGACGCTTCCTCCTTCTATTTGTGTCGATATCGCCTGCATTGATTTTGATGGAAAAAAATTAAGGGAGCCAAGATTTCATTCTTTTCGTTTTGATTTATCACCAGAAGAAATCAATTGGCGCCACTTTCAAAGGCAAATACATCCCATTCCTGAGCATATCCAAGTAACTCATCCCGACAAGCCAGTTTGGCCTAAAATGGGCTTACAAAAAGAAGACTTTCTTCTATATTTAGAAGAATGTGCGCCCTACTTGCTTCCATTTTTACAAAATCGTTTGCTTACAGCCATTCGTTATCCCCATGGAGTGCCGGGGGAAAGCTTTTATCAAAAAAATGCGCCAGATTATACCCCTTCTTTCGTCGAGCGAAAACAAGAAGACGGAATTAATTATATCCTTTGCAACGAAATCGATACGTTACTGTGGCTTGGCAATCAATTGGCATTGGAATTTCATATTCCCTTCCAAACAGTGGATACGACTTGTCCTACAGAAATTGTTTTTGATTTAGATCCACCTTCAGTAGATGAGTTTTCTTTAGCGATTGAAGCGGCAATTCGAATGAAAGCCATTTTTGATCAGTTTCAATTACAATCCTTCATAAAGACTTCTGGTGGAAAAGGACTTCAAGTGTATATACCGTTACCGAAAAATGAATTTACTTATGAGGAAACCCGCATTTTCACTGAATTCATTTGCAAATTTTTAGTGGAGCAAGAACCAAATTTGTTTACGTTAGAACGAATGAAGAAAAAACGGGGTAAAAAGTTATATTTAGATTATGTACAACATTGGGAAGGAAAAACGATTATTGCACCCTATTCTACAAGGGGGAATGAATTAGGTTGTGTTGCAACGCCCCTTTATTGGGATGAAGTGAAAGAAGGATTACATCCACAGCAATTTACCATACCGAAAGCAATTGAAAGATTAAAAAGCTTAGGCAATCCATTTATCAACTTTTTCGATGTAGGAGAAAAGCAAAATTTTCGGGATGTCTTAACGGCGTTAAAAGAATTAACGAAATAACCCCTCCACCAAACTTTTTGATGGAGGGGCATTATTAATGATGATGATGATGATGATGATGATGTTCACCTTTATTATTACACAGCACCGAATTGTCGTGAGTATGATCAGAATCTTCAACTTGCACCGTCATATGACCGATTCCTAAATGCAATAAGTCATGCTCAATTTTCTTCAATATTTCCTGAATTTCTTTTAACGATAAATGATCTTCTATCACCGCATGGCATGACAAGGCATTCTGACCACTCGTAATACTCCATACATGTAAATCGTGAATATCGATAATGCCAGGCGTATTTTTAAATAAAGAAATCACTTCATTAATATTAACATTCCTTGGTGTTCCTTCCATTAATACATGAAGCGAATCTTTCGTTACCCGGTAGCCACCAGTTAAAATAATAATGGCAACGATGATGCTAGCTAACGGGTCCATCCATCCCCATCCAAGGAACATAATGAACAGTGCTGCTACTATGGCAGCTACTGACCCTAACATGTCTCCAATAACATGTAAAAAAGCTGCCCTCATATTTAAATTATCGTGGGTATCTCCACCGCGCATTAAAATCCAAGCGACAAGTATATTTACTAATAAACCAACAATCGCGATACTTAACATGCCGCCCGTTGCAATTTCCGGGGGATTCATAAAGCGTTCAAATGCTTCAATACAAATAAAAATGGCAATGATAATTAATGTTACTCCATTAAATACTGCAGCTAATATTTCAAACCGCCTGTAGCCGTATGTTCTACTATAATCCGCTACTTTTTCACCAAATTTAAAAGCAAGGACACCGACCCCTAATGAAATGGCGTCACTTAGCATATGTCCAGCATCGGAAAGCAATGCAAGGCTGTTCGTTAATATACCTCCGACTGCTTCCACAATCATATAAGCTGTAATGATAAAAAATGCAATCGTTAATGTTTTTTTATTAGCACCATGAGTATGATCGTGGTGTGCATGATTATGTCCATGCCCCATCATCATACCTCCCTTTTATATTAGTATATGTTCATATAATAATTATTGTTATTAATGATGGCTACAATGCTCAATTGTTTGTTGTAGCATATTCATCACATGTTCGTCATCGTGGGAGTAATAAAGTGTTGTACCTTCCCTACGATATTTAACGAGTCGTAAGTTTTTTAAAAATCGTAATTGATGAGATACGGTGGATTGCCTTAAATCCAATTGTTTTGCAATTTCATTAACAGAAAATTCTTTTATGAAAAGTAAATTTAATATGCGAATTCGAGTTGGATCACTTAAAGCTTTAAATGTTTGAGAAACTAAAAATAACGTTTCTTCATCTAAATCTTGTGCTGAATTTTCATCATTATGATTCGCTAATTCTTTTTCCATATTCACGCACCTCTATTCAAATTGTTATATGAACATCTATTCATATATCGATATTATAATCTATATAACTCTCTATTGGAAGTCGTTAATGATTTTTATCACAACATTTTACGTAAACCTTTGCGAAACACATACTATATTCGATTTCAAAAAGATAGATTCCCTCCTCGTACGATGTTTCAATAGAGATATTTATAGAATTTTGTAGAATATTGTCGTTTTTTGTAGATAAAATTGTTTTTTAAAATATTCCTTTTTTCATTTTGTAAATGTACACTAGAAATGTAACTTTTTCAAAATCGTTCATTGGGGGGTAAATTCATGAAAAAATCATTATTCATTGCTTCCGCTCTTGCATTGTCACTAGTGCTTACAGCATGTAATAGCGGGAATGACCAAGCAAATGACAGTAATCAAGCTAATAACAATGGCCAACCAGTTGAAACAGAAGGATTAGATACAAATATCGTAACAATCGCAACGGGTGGGGCAAGCGGTCCTTATAATATTATTGGTTCAACCCTTGCAGACCAATATACGAAAGCATTTGATGTAAACTCTCGCACCCAAACAACAGGTGCTTCTGTGGAAAATATAAATTTATTAGAACAAGGGAAAGCAGAACTTGCTTTTGTAATGAGTGATGCTTTATCGCAAGCTATTAACGGTGAAGTGAGTTTCCAAGAACCTGTGAAAAATGTAGCTCAAATCGCAACTTTATATCCAAATGTCGTGCAAATTATTGCAAAAGGAGATTCTGGCATTCATAGCATTGAAGATTTAAAAGGAAAACGTGTGGCCGTTGGTGACCAAAATTCAGGTGTTGAAGTGAATGCACGAGTATTATTAAACGGACATGGCATCACTTACGATGATTTGAAAGTGGATTATTTAGGATATGCAGAAGCGGCAGATGGTTTAAAAGCAGGTACAATTGATGCTGCCTTTTTAACAAGCGGTCTACCAAATGCTTCTGTATTAGAATTAGCAGAGACATTTGATTTACAATTAGTTTCAATCAATCCTGAAAAAGTTAAGGAAATTGCAAAAGAACATCCTTACTTTGTTCCTTACGAAATTGCAGCAGATACTTATGGAAATAAAGAAGCTGTAGCTACTGCAGCAGTTCCAAATGCATTAGTTGTTCGCGCAGATATGAGTGAAGATGATGTATACGATTTAACAAAACAATTCTTTGAAAGTTTACCAACATTACAAAACGCTCACCAAGCAGCCAACGATATCACACTTGAGGGTGCGCAAGAAAATATTGTTGCACCACTTCACCCTGGCGCAAAGCGTTACTATGATGAACAAAGTAAGTAAATCATTACTACTGGGAGGAACGGGTTTTCTCGTCCTCCTTTTCATTTCTTGGTCGGTAGCTTTCCCGTTATTAACATTCGAAGTAAAGGATCAGTTATTTTGGACAACCGAGCAACATTTCGCATTAAAATGGATTCATTCAGTGGAAAAAGAGGAATGGGTGGAGTTCTACGAAATAAAAGATGAAACTCTATTTTTATCGAAAACACAATTTAAAACCTTTGGAGCAGGGGTTCCAAGCACTCCAAAAGAGAGTGAACAGGTATCGTTAAAAGATGGTTATGTAGTGTTGGAAATAAATCGTTCCTTTCCATCCTTGCAACTAGTTGTATCTAGTAATGTAAATAGTACCTTAATCATAAATGACAAAGAGATTTTATTATACGAATTAGCTGGAGACTATGAATCCGTATCAATTTCAGTACAAAAAATGTCTCTTTTGGATATGTTATTGAAAGGGGAGTCTCTATGACACAAGATATAAAAGTTTCAGATTTGCCTAATGAAATTTCGAGTGAGAAAATCCAAGAAGTCTTAGAAAAATACGATACCGATTCAAAGGTACGTAAGTACAATTCAAAAAAGTTAATCATCTTCGTTAGCAATCTCGGCATTTTATATTCATTATTCCATTTGTACACAACTTTTAATCCGCTTCCAACACTTCTTATGCGTTCGATTCATTTATTGTTTGCAATGGGGCTTGTATTTTTAATTTATCCGACATTTGGAAAGCAACGACGAGATAGAATCCCCTTTTACGATTGGATTTTATTTGGATTAAGCATTGCATCATGTGTGTATTTATTTGTGGAATATCAAGAGATTATGACTTCTAGAGGTGGTATTCCAAATACGCTCGATATCATCGTAGCAATTATGACGGTATTATTAGTACTTGAAACCGCAAGACGTGTAACAGGTTGGATTTTACCAATATTAGCACTTATATTTTTAAGTTATCCGTTCTTTAGTCATCAAGGATGGCTACCACGTATTATGATGACACGCCCTTTTGATTTAGGGGATATTTTTGGGCAATTGTACTTAAAAACGGAAGGGCTATTCTCTACCGCTATCGGTGCATCTGTTCAATTCATTTTCTTATTTATTTTATTTGGTTCCTTTTTATCCAAATCCGGAATGGGGCAATTTTTCAATGACTTAGCCCTTGCCCTTGCCGGTCATAGACAAGGTGGTCCGGCAAAAGTTGCCGTTATATCCAGCGCTTTCATGGGAAGTATTAACGGTTCTGCGGTAGCGAATGTTGTTGGAACAGGTGCATTTACCATTCCATTAATGAAAAGAATTGGTTATGAGAAAAATTTTGCAGGTGCCGTTGAAGCCAGCGCTTCCATCGGTGGACAAATTTTGCCACCTGTTATGGGGGCTAGCGCATTCATTATGGCGGAAACTACCGGGATTAGCTACGCTACAATTGCACTTTCTGCCATTATCCCAGCACTTTTATACTTCCTAGGTGTCATTATTCAAGTTCACTTTCGAGCGGGTCGTACGAATTTAAAAGGAATTCCAAAGCCTGATCTACCACGTGTAAAAGAAGTATTTAAAGAAGGTGGACATTTAACCATTCCGATTGTTGTGCTTGTTGTATTACTCGGTTCAGGAATGCCTGTTGCCCATGCAGCATTTTGGACGATTATAATGACTATAGTAGTTGCTGCTCTTCGTAAAAATACTAGGATGTCCGTGAAAGATATTTTATCTGCTCTTGAAGACGGAACACGCCAATCATTATCAACGGTTATTGCTTGTGGTGTTGTAGGAATTATTATCGGAGTAGTCAACTTAACAAGTTTTGGTTCGACGTTAACATCCGCCATTACGACGCTTGGTGGCAATAGTTTGTTTTTAACATTATTCTTAACAATGGTTGCATCGATTATTTTAGGAATGGGCTTACCAAGTATTCCTGCGTATATTATTACTGCAACGATGGTGGCACCTGCTTTAGCGAATTTTGGAGTCCCGATTTTAATTTCACATATGTTTGTATTCTACTTTGGTATTTTTGCAAACATAACACCTCCTGTGGCACTTGCTTCATTTGCAGGAGCAGGGCTTTCAGGCGGAAGTCCAATGAGGACTGGATTTATTTCCATTCGATTAGCACTCGCAGGGTTCATCGTTCCGTATATTTTCGTCTATGCTCCAGCGATGTTATTAATCGATCCAACTGGACTCCCAATGAATGCAACGGATTTTCCTTTTGCAAGCATCTATGACATTTTAAGCGTAACGATTTCGTCCATAATAGCTGTAGTAGGAATTGGAGCTGCCATTGAAGGATACTTTAAAACAAATATAAATATTGTCCTTCGCCTTTTCCTTGCAGCAGGAGCATTGTTATTAATTATCCCAGAGCTATATACAGATATTGTTGGTATGGTCATTGTGTTAGGAATATTTATTCTCAATACGCTTCAAGCAAAAAAACAAAAAAGCCAGAAAACGAATCATTTTTCAGCTCCATAAATCACAACTTTCACCTCCAATATGAAAAATGTAGCGTTAAAGTGCCATTGAAAGTCGCCATATGAAAATGGAGAGCACATTAGTAAGAATTAATTAAGACAATCTAATAATTTTCCTTTTTAAATCTTTGGTGCTGGTGAGTAGAACCGGCACCATTTTTTATTAAAATTTTGACGAAAGTTGCTGCATCCTCAATAGCAAATTTCCGAAAAACTTCTCACTTTTATCTATAAAAATTAAAAAACTATCCGTCAAAAGTGACGGATAGCTTCTGATTATTAATAATGATTCACGTTCATTTCTTGAGATTTATGTGCAAGACGGACAGCAGATGTTACAAATTCAGCGTAAGTAACTGTACGTTTCGGATTAAATTTTCCATCTTCTACTTCTATTAATCCAAAGGTATTTGCTAATGTCACATAGCCGATATATTTTTCATCTACATCGCCAGCATCTTCCACATTGATTTTATATATTTCTGAATGCTTTGCTGCTTCATCTAATCCAAGTGCTCTAATATACCAAGCGGCAAGCTCTTCTCTCGTAATTGTAGCATTTGGATTGAAGCTATTTCCTGGAACAAGTATCCCCATTGAAACAGCTTGTTCAACAATGCTATAAAGCGGGTGATCTGGCCCAATATTATCGAAGGTTTGACTTACATTATCACTATCTTCCATGTAGTAATAATCACCATAATAATATGAAAGGGATTTTACTAAACCTTGTATTGCTTCCCCAGTTGTAATTGGTGCATCTGGGTTAAAGTTTTCAATATCGGCAATTTCTAAATATCCATTTTCAATGAAATAATTCAATTCTGCTTCTGCAGTTGGATGGGATACTTTTTGCTCTTCATCTCCAGTTTCAGGAGCTTGTACATAGTATGGTGTTTGCCATTCTCCACTAATCGCATCTAAATAACTTAAGTTGTTACCGTTATAAATCGGTGTATAAACTAAATTGTAATGTGGCTCTTCACTTAGTTTTACATAATTAAGCTCTACACTTAAACTGTCGAGAACTTTATTTTTTGCTTCTTCTTCCGAAATCGCTTTGCTTATTTGTGGCCAGTTGCTATTTTCAAAGCCATCGCTATATATAGATCTTAGCTCGCCAGTTTCAGTAACCATTACTTGCAATTGGTCTCCATTAACTGGAATACCATTAACGACTCTAGGGAAGAAGAAAATATATCCATCATAATACCAATAATCTTCAGTTGCCTCTTGGACTGGTTTTGAATATTGATGTAACTTTGATGGCATATATTCTTTTAAGTATTCAATCGCTTTTTGAAGGGCTTGTTCTTTCGTTATTTCCTTTTTATTTTTAGGAGCTTCTCCAATCTCTTTTAAAACTTCTGATTTTACGTTATGGAAGTGGACAAATTCCCCTGTCTTTTTATCAAAGGCTATAGATGCTCCATAACCACCTCGTTCATAATGATAACTATAGTTAACATAGAGCATTTCATTTCCATAAAGATCAGTAGTTTCATCAATGCTTTCAATTGTTAAGCGAACTTTATCTGAATCAATTTTTAATAGTTCTTCAGCAAAAGCCTTCGCTTCTTCAACAGTAATACCTTGTTGTCTTGGTGGTAGCTTTTCCTTTGATAGCATTTCAACTTTTTTGATTTCAGGAGCCTTTTCTTGGAAACTATCTCCTACTAACCATTGTCCTGTTAAAGCATTTACTCCTTGCTTAATTGTCGGAGCATAAACTAATGACACTTTTCTATCTCCTGTATTATAATCCCAATCTACTTGATATTGTAATTCTACAGAAAGATTCTCTTTAATTTGATTTAATATTTCCTCATCGCTTATTCTGATTTTTGCATCATCGAAAGTTGCCTTTACGTATGAAGTGCGATAAAGGTTCGTAATATCTCCATTCCCTAAAACGGTAATGCTAATTGTTTGGTCAGGAATCTTAATTCCATTTTCCATTCGAACGAAGGAGAATGAATATTGAACAGGTTCAGTTAAAGGTTGATTCATTCCATAATAGTAGTAGTCAGTTCCATCGTCCGTTAATTTATAGTTTTTACTTGCCGTAAATTGCTCAATGAATTTTTTTGCAATGTTTTCCGCTTCTTCTTTCGATACTTTAGCTGGGAACATTGCGTCTTTCACATCGATTGGATCTAAATACAATCGTTCAATTTCTAAGTTTTCACCAGCAAATACAATACTTCCACCAACATAGCGATTACCGCTCAATCGTTTATGGAAGCCTAAATCATAACGAACTATTCCATCATCCGGAAAATAATGTCCGCTAGTCATATAAAAATCATCATCTGTTAAAAAATCATATTTATTAGGAAAAATTTCCTTAAATTTCTGAATTAACTCACTTTTCGAGACAGTCGTTTCCGTCGATGCCACTCGGATTTCTAATTGTTGTGGCTTTTCGTTCATATTTAATGGCGTCTCTGCAAAGGTTGGTGATGCCAATAAACCGAAAGACAATGCTGTAGCTGTGATACCGAAACCAAGTTTTTTCATTTTCACTAGTATTATCC
>JAAYHP010000350.1 GCA_012735355.1 Lysinibacillus sp.
AGGCTCGAGTCGGGCCCGTGGAAAGCGTCCCCGGAACGGAAATCAATTTTCAGTTTAATATCAAAAACTCATCATTTTCTTTTAAGAGAAAATGATGAGTTTTTACTTTTGTCCCAACCTCTTTTTACTTTAATGGGCGTGACCATCATCCGAGTGCCATTTTTCATAGTCTTCTTCTGAAGTATCTGCTTCTGGAATGACTTGACTCATATCCGGTTCTCCAGCAATGATTTTTTGTTTTGGCATCACATGTAACCCTCTAGCTGTCGTATGGGCATACATGTAATATACGCCGTCATGCTCAAAAGTAAATTCAGCTTTATAAATACCGTCACCTACATGCTCACCATCAATCATTTTAGCTTCATCCCGATATCCTGATTCCCAAACTTCAAACTCCAATGCATCTACGTCTACAACATTTTCATTATTTTGTGTTACGTGTACTGCTAGTTCAATCGGTTCTCCAACAGCTACTTCCTCAGGAGTTAAAATTTCCACATTTACTAAAAGTTCTGAAACATCGATTGGTCCTTCATTTGTATCTATTTCCGGTTCATCTGAAGCACATCCAACTAGCAAAACCGAGATGATCAATAATGAAAGTAACCACTTTTTCATTTATTATTCCTCCAATATCGGTATTGTGATAGTAACTAAAGTACCTTCTCCTACTTTGCTTTCAATCGAAAGAGATCCATTATGCTGTTTTACTAACTTTTCTACGATGGATAATCCTAAACCCGCACCACCGTCAAATCGACTCCGCGCTTTATTTACTCTAAAGAATCGTTCTGTTACGTGTGGTAAATCTTCTGCCGGAATACCTATGCCATAGTCTTGAATTTCGATGATCGCATCACTTTTCGACAATTCACTACGAACTGTTATATTACAGTCTTTGTTTGAATAACGAATAGCATTTTCAATCACATTAATAAAAATTTGTTTTAATTTTTCTTCATCCCCTTGGACGATGATATTTTCATCGAGGGACAGTTGGATCGAAATATTTTTTTCCCGCGCAATCGATTCCAACAATTTTACAGCTTCACGAATCGTTTCTGAAAGGACAATGGGAACGAGTTCAATATTTTGACTTTCTTTCCTAACAAGCTGCAATAGCTCATTCGTTAAACGCTCCATGCGACTTGCTTCACGAAGGATTAAATTCATCGCTTCATCTCGCTCTTTTCCCTCAACGTAGCGATTTTGAATAGCCTCACTATACCCTTTTATATAACTGATTGGCGTACGCAATTCGTGGGAAACAGTAGCCAAAAAAGTTTTTTGATTTTCATCTTCTCGTTGAATCGCTTCTGCCATATTATTAAAAGCTTCGGATAATTTGCCTATTTCATCTTTTGAAACGACTTTCACCCTTGTCCCATAATCTCCTTCAGAAATTTGTTCCACCGCAAATTGCAAATCATTTAACGGGCGCATAATTCGTTGCAAGCTTTTATAAACGAAAATTGCAAGTATTAAGGCAAACAGAATGGCCCCGCCAATGAATGTAAGCACTTCTAGTTTAGCTAATTCAGTAATTTTTGCCAACGGATAATAAATATAAATAATACCTTCTAATCGTTCCTGATCCGTTAATGGCATAATGACAGAAACAACTTGTCGTTGAAACCGTTCCTCATAGCCAATCTTTGAAACTGCTTCACCTTTTAATAGAATTCGCCTTTCATCTGGGCCAATTAATGCATTATAGTCTATTTCAAAAGGCACACAAGCACTTAATTCTCTCGGATTCCGAACAGCAAACACATTAAAATTGGAATACGTATTAATATTCTCAACGGATTCTACATATTCATCGGTCACTTTGCCTCCTCTATACATCGACTGAAGTTTTTCACCGATTTCTATCATTGATTCCTTCGTATCTTCTACATACAGTTGTTCATATAAAAAATCAGCAAAAACGTACATGAAGGCAATTGTTAACCCTAAGTAGGCTACGATTAGAATCCATATTTTCGTTGAGAGCTTTTTCATACTTTATCAAAGCGATATCCAATTCCCCAGACTGTTTGGATATACTCGCTTGCCTCCTTCGAAATTTTCCCTAATTTTAACCTTAATGTTTTGATGTGGGTATCAACGGTTCTAGTGCCGCCAACGTAATCCATTTCCCAAATGTTTTCTAACAATTGTTCACGGGAATATACAGTGTTAGGATTTTTCATAAATAATTGTAGCAATTCGAATTCTTTGTATGTTAATGTCACTTTTTCATTGTTGACATACACTTTTCTTGAAATTTCATCAAGTTTTATAATCCCTCGCTCAATCAACTGCTGCTGTTCAAGATGTATTCCTATTCTTCTTAACACCGCATTGATTCTAGCAACTAGCTCGCTAGCAGTAAAGGGCTTCACGATATAATCGTCTCCACCTAACGTTAATCCTTTAACTTTATCTTCATTGGCATCCCGTGCCGTTAGAAAAATAATCGGTATTGAGGAGATTTTTCTTATATTTTCACATACAGTAAAGCCATCTTCATGAGGCATCATAATATCAAGAAGAACAATATCTGCATCGTTATTAGCAATAATTGGATACGCCTCTTCACCACTTTTTACCCCAATTGTTTTAAAATTGGATTTCGAAAGCATCATTTCAATTAAATTTCTCATGTCTTGTTCATCGTCTATAATTAATACCGTTGCCAACATTAAACCTCCCTCACCAAAAGCTGAAACGGTCCATGATCAGTTTCAATCATGTTTAAAATTTCTCCTTCAAATATAAAATAGATTTTATGATCATCGAAGCCGGCTACAACAACCTTTTCATTAAAATGTTCTACAGCAAAAGGATTCGCCCCTACTTCCACATTCCATAACACATCTCCATTTACGTTACAGGCAAACAATTCATTGGAACCGTGATTTGTCACATACACTTCATCTCCGCATTTAGAAAAACCAACCGGCATAATAGAAACTTGAATCTCTTTTGTTAGCTTTCCAGATTCCAAGTCTAACACTTTAACAGTTTGATTCGGGCGACTCCCAGTACCATGCCCTCCTACCCAAAGGGAATTTGTTTCCTCCACTATCAATAATCCACTTGACGATTTGTCTATAGGCCATTCTTCTAGTAAGGTCATCGTCTCCATATCAATAACAGATAGCACTGGTGCTTTGTAGTTCACGACATATAATTTTCCTTGATAGCCAGCCATTGATAGAGGATAATTCACGAGGGATAGTTCTCCAAGCTTTTTTCCTTTATCATCGAAACTTGTCACCGTATTCTTTTCACTATTAGATAAAAAAAACCGATGAGCCTCCTTATCATAATAAGCATTCGTCGTTCCTATTCCAGTTTCAATGGATTTTATCTTTTTACCGGTAGAAAGTTCATATATATCAACTTCGTGGAGTTGGTGCCCGTACAATAATATGCGATCATATGGTATTAAAGTGGCTCCCGTATAGGCTTTATCGAATCTCCACGTAGCAATTTCTTCCCCCTTTGAATCTAAATAGACAATGGAAGGTTCCAAAATATTGACTGAAGCTACGAAAGATTGATGTTGATTAATCGGTTGAAATGGTTCTTTACTGCATCCTTGCACAACAAATATAAGACTAAAAAAAAGTACAGCTATCCATTTTTTCAAACGATCACCCCTACTATAATAGTAATGGAAAATTGTGAAGTTTAAGTGAAAAAATTTTGACATTGTTTCGTTATTTTAACAGCCCGTGAAAAGAAAAAAGCATCCACCATTCATTTCGGAGGATGCTTTTTTCACTATTATTTACCATTTATGAACTTGGTTGCCATTGGAACATCTCTTGCACTAGTTCTTGGGCTGCTCGTTTTCCTTGAGTTACGCAATCAGGAACGCTAATGCCTTCATAGGAACTACCAGCTAATTTTACTTGAGGAAACTCTTCACGGATAATGTTTCGCATTTTGTCTAAACGCTTCTCATGTCCAACAGTATATTGAGGCATCGATTGCTTCCATCGGGAAACTACTGTAAATAATGGCTTTTGCTTTATACCAATAGCTTTTTCTAAATCCCGATGTACGGTTTTTTCAATATCCGAATCGGATAATTCAACGATCGCTTCATCCCCTACTCGACCAATGTAAGTTCTGAACAAATCGTATTGTTCCGGCACAACATCGTCCCACATATGGTTACGCCATGTACACGTCGTGATAGAAATATCACTATTTCTCGCAAAATAGAAATTAGTAGCATCTTGATATGATAATTTCGCCTCTTTTTCATATGCGATGGAGACGGTTGCAATCGTTGCATAGTTCATATTTGGGATATCATTCAATATACCGTAATGATGAAACATATTTTTCGCTTCATTTAAAGGTGTAGTGACGATGACCGCATTGCATTTTATTGGTGCTATATTATTAAAATAAATTCGTAATGTATCATCGTCTAATTTATCGATCGACTCTACTTTTACACCTCTTAAAATAGACTTTGCTGGCAATTGCTCTTCTAATTTTTCCACTAGCGTTTCCAAACCGTTTCTAAAAGTTTGGTGAGATTTAATACCATTTTTAAATAGAAACTGTTGCGATTTTTTCATACCAAAAATTAAACTGCGATGTTGTTTTTCAAGTTCATATATTTCTGGAAACATCGATTGTATGCTTAAATGATCGATATCTCCCGCAAAAGTTCCAGCCAAAAGAGGCTCCACTATGTTTTCAACTACTTCTTTTCCAAAGCGACGTCTAAAAAAGTCACCAATTGGTTCGTCCTCATCTTCCCTAGTTTTTGGTAAGAGTAAATCTCCGGCGGCTCGAAATTTTCCACTTAATGAAACAATTCCAGAAGTTAGTAATGAGGAGACTAAAGGTATTCTACCTAGCAATACCCCACTCGGAATGGGGTATAAATGGCTACCAACAGCCACATAGGTTTGCCCTTCTTTATTATCTATGACTTCATCTTGTATTCCTAAATGACTTGTCAATTCTTTGATGCTTTCTTCATGATCAATAAAAGATTCCGGGCCCCGTTCGATAATAAAACCATCTTTTCTTAACGTTTGGATTTTACCACCTAATCGTAACGATGACTCAATTAACACAACATCTAAAGGTAAATTGTTATCGGTTGCGCACTTTTGTAAATAGAACGCTGCTGTTAAACCTGTGATACCGCCGCCTATTACAGCAATTTTTTTTCTATTTAAAGTCACCCTCATCAATCACTTTCTTTTATTTCTCTAGCTTCTTAAAAATGGCATCTATCATCGCATCAATAAACAATGGATGTACGCTTGGCATTGGTGGGCGTAAGTATTTGACACCTAGCTCGTCACACACAACTTTACATTCATAATCGTTATCGTAAAGAACTTCCAAATGTTCCGTCACAAATCCGACAGGAGCATACAGAAATGCTTTGTATCCTTTTTGTTCATACAAATCTCGTGTTAAATCTTGAACATCTGGTCCAAGCCAAGGTTCTGGCGTTTGACCTGCTGACTGCCATCCAATTTCAACATTTTTAAGACCTGCTTTTTCTTTAATTAAACGAGCCGTTTCAATTAACTGTTCTTCATATGGATCGCCCATCAGCTTAATTTTTTCTGGTAATGAATGGTTAGATACAATAACACAAGCATTTTCCCGCTCATCTTCAGTCAGTTTATCAAGCTCAGCATTGATTGCTTGTGCCCAATAGTCAATAAACTTCGGCTCATCATACCAAGCTTCCACAGAAGTAATATTTAGCGTTCCGCCCAATTTTTCAGCCGTTTCCTTTGCACGCCCATTATATGTTTTAATCGAAAATGTGGAGAAATGAGGTGCTAGAACGATGGAAACCGCTTCCGTAATTCCGTCTTTCACCATTTTCTCTACCGCATCTTCAATAAAAGGTTCGATATGTTTTAATCCGATATATAACTTATATTCTACTTCATCTTGTACTTCGTTTAGACGTTTTACAAGGGCTTCCGCTTGTTTTTCAGTCATTTTAGCAAGAGGTGAAATACCACCAATCGCCTTATAGCGCGCTTTTAAATCTTCTAAATGTTCTTCTGAAGGTTTGCGACCGTGACGAATATGTGTGTAATATCTTTCAATATCTTCTTCCTTATATGGCGTACCATAAGCCATTACTAATAATCCATGTACTGGTTTCAATGTTTCCACCCCAAAAATATATAAATTAATTTTAAGAAATTATTCATTAGTAAGTTTAGCAATTCTC
>JAAYHP010000351.1 GCA_012735355.1 Lysinibacillus sp.
CATTTTAGGAGGTCCTTTTTAAATGTACTACCCTGAACCAATATCAAAGCTCATTGATAGTTTCATGAAATTGCCAGGTATCGGTCCGAAAACTGCGGCTCGACTGGCATTTTTCGTTTTAACGATGAAAGAAGATGCGGTATTGTCTTTTGCGAAGGCGCTAGTCGATGCAAAGCGAAATTTAACGTATTGTTCCGTTTGTGGGCATATTACAGATGTAGATCCATGTCAAATATGTTCAGATAAAACAAGGGATCTTTCAACGATTTGTGTCGTACAAGATCCAAAAGATGTTATTGCGATGGAAAAAATGAAAGATTATCATGGTTTATACCACGTACTGCATGGAGCCATCTCTCCGATGGATGGAGTTGGACCTGAAGACATCAATGTAGCTTCATTATTAAACCGATTAAAAGATGAAACCGTGGAAGAATTGATTTTAGCGACAAACCCAACGATTGAAGGGGAAGCAACAGCGATGTATATTTCACGTCTTGTGAAGCCTTCTGGAATCCGAACAACTCGCATTGCCCATGGCTTGCCAGTAGGTGGCGATTTAGAGTATGCAGATGAAGTAACACTATCAAAAGCATTGGAAGGACGGCGTGAAATTTAAAGTGGGGTTATTTAGTCGTAAAGGGAAATTAAAGAAAGAATTTGATGATATGTTGATTCTTTTAATGAAAGAGACAAAAGATGATTGGAACAATGCAAAAATTCTTGAAGAGCTAACAGAAGATTATAATTTAGAC
The DNA here is from genome assembly GCA_012735355.1 of Lysinibacillus sp. Lineage (GTDB taxonomy): Bacteria > Bacillota > Bacilli > Bacillales_A > Planococcaceae > Ureibacillus. The sequence continues at coordinate 756 of JAAYHP010000351.1, forward strand.
GTAATAACTCAAACAAAAATTGCTGAAAGTCTTCACTTTTATTTATTTAAAGAAGCGCGAATTCGAAAAATCATGATGCATTAATTAATAAGAGTAGCACAAGTAGCATATGTTTCCAATGTACCTTGTTACGAAGGGGGATTGGATGCGTACATATATTATTTTTGCTGCTGTCACCGTGCTGCTCTTTTTGGTTCTTTTCATAGGGAAAAAAATAGGTTACGGTATTATCTTCGAAAAACTAGCCATTTTTTGGTTTCGATTAGCTTGTTCCTTTGCATTGTTATACATAGCCCATATAGCAGTCGATGGCTATGATATTGTAGTTCCAGTGAATTTTTTTTCAGCATTAACGATAACGATTTTAGGTTTACCTGGTATTATGTGTATCGCAGTACTCACCGTTTTCCAATAGGCTGCAAATTTTACTTTTTACGCCACGAAGATGTGGTGTTTTTTTATTTATTGTAAGGAGCATCAGACAATCTAAGATGTGTTTTTAATTTAGAATGTCTATAATAAAAGAAGAGTATTGTGCGGGGTGAGACGATGAAAACAGAACGACCATTAGTAGAAAGTCTCGTGAAATTTGTCGATAAACAGCCAAAATCTTTTCACGTGCCGGGTCACAAACATGGAGCCTTTTCCGGTTTGCCAAGGGAAATACAAAGTGCTTTATCATTTGATTTAACGGAGCTTGCCGGCCTTGATGATTTTCATCATCCAGAAGAAGTGATATTGCAGTCAGAAAGGTTGTTAGCTGAAACTTACGGTGCAGATAGAAGCTTTTTCCTTGTCAATGGCTCAACGGTTGGAAACTTGGCGATGATTTATGCTACTTGCAAAAGAAACGATAAAGTGATTGTACAAAGGAATGCCCATAAATCTGTATTTCATGGACTTCAATTAGTAGGTGCGAAACCGATTTATGTTGCACCTGAATGGGATGAAGAAACGCTTACAGCCACTTCCGTAACTTTATCAACATTAGAGGAAATTTTAAACATACATACCGATGTAAAAGCCGTTATTCTGACATATCCAACTTATTATGGAGCGGTAGCAAAGGAATTAAAAAAGCAAATTGAGTTATGTCATCAATTAAATATCCCAGTATTAGTTGATGAAGCCCACGGAGCCCATTTTTCTGCCAGTAAAGTGTTCCCAATATCCGCATTAGATTTAGGAGCAGATGTTGTTGTTCAATCAGCCCATAAAACACTGCCCGCCATGACGATGGCTTCATTTTTACATATTAAATCTAAGCTAGTCGATAGTGAACGAATAAATCGTTATTTAAGAATGTTGCAATCAAGCAGTCCATCCTACTTGTTACTAGCTTCATTAGATGATGCAAGGCATTACCTTCAAACCTATTTAGAAAGCGATGCAGCATATTTATTAGATAAAAAGAATCAATGGATTGATGCATTGCGATCTTTACATCCATTACAAGTGTTTGAAATGGATGACCCATTAAAAGTTTTGTTAAGAGTGCCTGGATATTCTGGCTTCCAGTTGAAGGAAGCGTTGGAGGAACAAGGGGTTTACCCGGAACTTGCAGATGTTCATCAAGTTTTATTTATTTTGCCATTATTAAAACACGGACAAGTATTTCCCTTTGCAGAAACGAGAATTCTTATTAAAGAAGCCATTGAAAATTTGAAGAGAGAAGACGGAAGAGCTTTGGAATTTACAACACCTATGACGGAACTATCCAATATTTCAATTCCTGAATATTCTTTTGATGAGTTAGAGGACATGGAGACGGAATGGATTCCGTATGTTCGAGCGATTGGAAGGATTTCTGCAAAGATGCTTATTCCATATCCACCGGGTATTCCTTTAATGATACCGGGGGAAAAAATTACTGTATCGAAATTAAGTCAACTAGAAGAGCTGTTAGCCGTGGGAGCATCTTTTCAAGGGGATCACAAATTGGAAGAAAAGCTGATTTGCGTTGTGAAATAAACGCTTCATCGTAATAAAACATACATTGGAGGATTTTACGTGGGATATTTAATTAGTTTTGAAGGCGGGGAAGGTTCAGGAAAGAGCACCATCCTAAAATTATTATCAGAATCTTTAAAGCAAAAAGGATATGAAGTTATTTGTACGAGAGAACCGGGTGGAATTGACATTGCTGAGCAAATACGAAATGTGATTTTAGATAAAAAGAATGTCAATATGGATGCAAAGACAGAGGCCCTTTTATATGCTGCCGCAAGAAGACAGCACCTCGTTGAAAAGGTTATTCCACAGTTGGAAAGAGGTAGCATCGTATTATGTGACCGATACATTGATAGCAGCCTTACATATCAAGGGTATGCAAGAGGGCTAGGAATGGAAGATGTGTTTAATATTAATCAATTTGCGATTGGCAAATATATGCCTGATTTAACGTTGTATTTAGATGTTTCACCAAAAGTCGGATTATCTAGAATTCAAAAAGATGACGGACGGGAAGTAAACCGATTAGACCTAGAATCATTGGAATTCCACGAAAAGGTGAGAGAAGGGTATCATAAATTACTAGAACAATATCCTAAGCGAATAAAGCAAATCGATGCTGAAAGAGATATTGATATGGTATTCAGCGATGTACTCAATGTAGTAATCAATTTTATAAATAAGTAAAAGAGGTTGGGACATATAGCTAATTTAATTAAGAATCAGTGAAGAAGCATAGTAAAAAAATGATATGCAACGAAAATTGATTGGAGTGACGGGGCGACTCCAACGGGAACAGCCCGAAACACGAGACCCCGCAGGAGCGAGGAACGAGCTCCGAGGAGGCTCGAGTCGGGCCCGTGGAAAGCGTCCCCGGAACGGAAATCA
>JAAYHP010000352.1 GCA_012735355.1 Lysinibacillus sp.
GAGGGAGCATATGAATAAGGCAAAATTTATAAGTTTTATTTTTGTTTTGATGGCTGCGATATTTTTTATTTTCCCAAATACATCCTTTGCGAAAGAAAAGGTTTATCACATCCCAGTGGAAAAGGAAATTGAAAAAGGATTATACGTATTTTTAAAGCGTTCTTTTAATGAAGCTTTGGAGAACAATGCCAGTGCCATCATACTAGAAATACATACTCCAGGTGGCTACGTAGATGTTGCTTATGATATCGGAAAATTAATCGATGAAACACCTAAACCCTTGAAGATTATTGCCTTTATAAATTCAAAAGCACTTTCTGCTGGAGCCTACATTGCATTACATGCAGAACAAATTTATATGACGCCAAACGCTACTATGGGGGCGGCTCAAATTATAGATTTAAACGGTAATGCGGCAAATGAAAAGATCCATAGCGCTTGGATTAAAAATATGCAAGCGGCAGCTGAATCGACGAATCGAGATCCGAAAATTGCCCGTGCGATGGCTGACCCTTCCGTAGATTTACCGGAATATAATAGTCCTTCTGGGAAGTTATTAACTTTGACGGCAGAAGAAGCCTTGCAAGTGGACTATTCTAATGGAACCGTTGAAAATTTAACGGATGTGTTTAAAGAAGTAGGTCATGAAAATAGTGAAGTATTCTCATTGCAAGAAACTTTTGCTGAAAAGTTAGCAAGGTTCCTGACAAATCCATTAGTCGTTACGTTATTGTTAACAATAGCGACGTTAGGTTTAGTTTTAGAGCTCTTTTCACCTGGTTTTGGAGCCCCAGGGATTATAGGAATACTTTCATTTGTTTTATTTTTCTTCGGTCATACTGTGGCAGGTTTTGCAGGATATGAAACCATCATTTTATTTGTTATCGGTTTTGTATTATTATTGGCTGAAGTGTTCGTACCTGGAGGAATCTTAGGACTTATCGGTATTTCTCTGATGGTGATTAGTCTATTATTTTCAGGAGAAAGTATCGTTCACATGGCCTATTCGTTATTAATAGCTATGGCGATTGCCATAATAGGAATGGTGGTATTAGTGAAATTTTTTGGGAAAAATCTACATCTTTTTAGTAAGCTTGTCTTGAAGGATGCGACAACGACAGAAGATGGATATGTTTCGAACGTAAATCGCATTGACCTAATTGGAAAAGAAGGGAAAACGTTAACACCTCTGCGTCCTTCTGGAACGGTGTTAATTAATGATGAACGAATTGATGTTGTATCAGAAGGTAATTACATCGAATCGGATAGGAAAGTAAAAGTCGTGGAAGTAGAAGGATCACGCATTGTCGTAAGAGAAATACATGAGGGAGAGGTAGCTGAAGCATGATGATTATTGACGGAATGTTAGTTACAATGATAATTGGGATTATATTAGCGGTCATTATTTTAGGAATATTTTTTACCTTTGTACCGGTGGGGCTGTGGATTAGTGCACTGGCTGCTGGTGTACGGGTAAGTATTTTAACATTAATTGGTATGCGTTTACGTCGAGTAATTCCGGGGCGCATCGTGAATCCGTTAATTAAAGCTCATAAAGCGGGAATCGACGTAACTATTAACCAATTAGAGTCACACTATTTAGCTGGTGGTAATGTAGACAGAGTAGTGAACGCATTAATTGCAGCACAAAGAGCAAATATTGAATTATCCTTTGAGAGAGCGGCAGCAATCGACTTAGCGGGTCGTGATGTACTTGAAGCTGTTCAAATGTCCGTTAACCCGAAAGTGATTGAGACACCATTTATTGCAGGGGTTGCACTTAATGGTATTGAAGTAAAAGTAAAGGCACGAATTACTGTTCGCGCAAACTTAGATCGCCTCGTTGGGGGCGCCGGTGAAGAGACCGTAATAGCCCGAGTGGGGGAAGGGGTAGTTTCCACAATCGGTGCCAGCGAGTCCCATTCGAAGGTTTTAGAGTATCCGGATATGATTTCTCAGACTGTATTAAAGAAAGGCTTAGATTCTGGAACAGCCTTTGAAATTTTATCGATTGATATTGCTGACGTAGATGTTGGGAAAAATATCGGTGCTGAATTACAAATTGAGCAAGCTGAAGCGGACAAAAACATCGCTCAAGCGAAAGCGGAAGAACGTCGTGCAATGGCTGTTGCGAAAGAACAAGAGATGGTTGCGCGCACTCAAGAAATGAAAGCGAAAGTAGTGGAAGCGGAAGCTGAAATTCCAATGGCGATGGCGGAAGCTTTACGTTCCGGCAATTTAGGCATTATGGATTACTTGAACTATAAAAATATTCAAGCGGATACAGCTATGAGAGATTCCATCGCAAAAGTAACAAATGATCATAAAGAAGAGTAAACATACACCTCCAGAAAGGAGCGTGCAAAGTTGGAAACATTAATTATATTTATCCTTATTGGGCTATTAAGTGCATTTTTTAATAAAGAGAAGAAAAAGACAGATACATCCATGCCACCTTTTAATCCGAATGAAAAACCAAAAGTGGAAGATAAATCATTAGATGATTACGCGAAGGAAGTATATAAACAATTAAAAGAGAAAAAAGAAGCGATTTTCGAAGAAAGAAATGTTGATGAGCAAAAAGAAGTAAATCCTGTATACATTCAAAGGGAGCAAAGGGTACAGCGTCCATCAATAGAACAGTCAATGAAAAAAGTGGAACTGTCACAAAAGCCTATTGAAATAAAACAGCAGAGAACTGAACGCAAACAACTGGAACTCCTTTCTTCTAAAAAGACAATAGTAAATGCCATCATCGCGCAGGAAATATTAGGTCCTCCAAAAGCGAAACGACGATAATGACTCATGCTCTTCCTTACACAAGCATATACTTTGTGAAAGGGAGGGCAGTTTTTTTGAAAAAGTTATTCCAAGCGGAACCGATTATAGAAATGATGGATTACAGGCAGTTTCGAATGATCGGTGAGTATCAATTTTTAGAAGCGTCGGAGAAGAAATGCAAATTTATTTATGAAGGATTTCTCATTATGATTGAAGCGGAAACAGTACATATCAATGTATTAAAAGAGGAAGAATGTTTAATACATGTAGAAAAATTAATTCATTTTGATATGATACGACAGGTGAATAAAAATGAAACTGTATGATAGCCGCCCTGTAGAAATCCGTGTAACTCGAAGCGCAAAAGTTCATGATATGATACGACGTCTTCAGCTAAACAAGGTAAAAATTCGTGAATTGCAATATTTAGAAGATGAAGTGAAATTTGAAATTTCTCGAAGCGATGTAAAGTACGTACGTGCTATTAGAAAAAAATATGGTGTAAAAGTAAAAATTCGTTATTTACAACAATCACGAATTTTTCAAAAAACCGGCTGGACTTTTATAGGAATTATGTTAATGATTATCATACCAATCATATTTTCACAAATATTATGGAAAGTAGATGTGGAAGCAGAAACCCCTGAACTAAAAGTGGAAGTTGAAAAAGTAATCAATGAAAAACTAAATTTAAATCATCCTATTCTAAAAAGGAATGTCGTATCTGATTTTGAAATACGACAAACGATTATGGAAGAAATTCGAGATCTTTCATGGGTTCATATTATAAAAAAAGGAAGCAGCATGACGGTTGTTCCTCAATTAGCCCCCATTACCGATAATAAGACGGAACAATCCGATGGGCTTTATCACCTTGTAGCTTCAAAAAGCGGAGTTGTTACCCATTTTGACATTACTAAGGGTGAACGTCGCGTATTGCCAAATACGACGGTTTATCGGGGAGATATACTAGTATCTGGCGTTATTACTGTCGGTGAGGAGGAATATATTGCAGTTGGTGCAAAAGGTGAAGTATTTGCGGATTATTGGCTTGAAACGAACTTTGAAATTCCGAGAAAAGTGAAATTTATTTCTGCAACTGAAAGAAAGTGGACAATTGGCTTGAAAAATACCGATGAAAAGGAGACGGAACAATCGTTTCAAAAAGTCAATTTGCCAAAATGGATTTCAAATTATCTCGAAATCAAAAAGACACAAAATTACATTACAACTACGCAAGAACTTTCAGAAGAACAAATCGAATCATTTATTTTGCCGCTATTGCACGAAAAAATATTAAGATCACTCCCACCAAAAACGATCATCAAGAAAGAAAATATTTTGCACGTTACCTTCGATGATGATAAAGTAAAAGGGAAAGTCCTTTTTTAGGTAAATGAAAATATTGCAAAAGAATATCCAATTGACCAAGGAGATTAGATATGACAGAAGAATTGACAGAGTTACATGTTGAAAATCCAAATGAAGCAGTAATGCTCCTAGGAATGGGAGACGCCAATTTAAAATTGATAGAAGAAACTTTTCAATGTCGAATTATTACTCGCGGTGAAGTCATTCAAATTACCGGAGAAGAAGAACAAAAAGCAAAAGTAACGGCCTTGTTACAAGAATTATTAAAAGTGATTAGAAAAGGTATCAATATTGATTTAAGGGATGTATCTAGCGCCATTGAAATGGTGAATAAGGGAACGATTGAATATTTTTCAGAGCTCTATGATGTAGAAATTGCTTAAAATTATAATGGGAAGTCTATTCGCGCAAAAACAGTGGGCCAGCGGGAATACATAAAAGCGATTCGCTCCCGTGATTTAGTTTTTGCAATTGGTCCAGCAGGTACAGGGAAAACGTATCTCGCTGTTGTAATGGCAACGCAAGCATTGAAAAATGGACATGTTAAGCGAATTATTTTAACTAGACCTGCAGTTGAAGCTGGGGAATCTTTAGGTTTCTTACCAGGAGATTTAAAGGAAAAGGTAGATCCATACCTTCGCCCTTTATACGATGCATTACACGATATTTATGGAACAGAACAAACACAACGTTTAATTGAGCGAGGAACGATTGAAATCGCTCCTTTAGCTTATATGCGAGGTCGCACATTAGATGATGCATTTGTCATACTAGATGAAGCGCAAAATACGACGCATATGCAAATGAAAATGTTTTTAACACGCCTAGGATTTGGGTCGAAAATGGTGATTACGGGTGATAAAACTCAAATTGACTTACCAAAAAATACTGAGTCAGGATTAATCATTGCAGAGCGAGTTTTGAAATATGTCGATGAATTTCACTTCACTTACTTAGAAGCAGGCGATGTCGTGCGTCATCCTCTTGTTGCAAAAATCATCCAGGCTTATATCGAACAAGATTTATAACAAAAATGAGTGCGATTTTTCGTACACATTTTTAATTTTTTTTTAAGAATCTTCCTCTACCAATGAAAAACTATTGAGAAATTGTTAAACTAGTAATATACATAATTGGGGGTGCGCTATGGACAAGCACTTTAAAAAGTGGATGGATATGTTTAGTTTTAGGGTATTTTTAATTGTAATCCTTATTTTTACAGGAATTTTGCAATTTTTATTGATGCTAAATAATGTTCGAGGAGTTACCTATGATATACAAGCCTTTCAGTTAGCGCCAGAAACGATACGAGCTGTGAAAACAGTGGAGGATACGGTAAAAACGGAGAAGGAGAGACAGGCTGCTGAAGCTGCCGTTGAGCCGGTTTATGTTTTTGACGATGAAATAGCCGAACATCGGGTTGCACTAATTGAATCGATATACGAAATTGTGTTAGATGTACGAGACGAAATAGAAGAGATGGAAGAAATTCCAACGAAGGAAGAACAAATTCAACTATTTCGTTCAAAGTTAAAGGAAATAACAGATAGTCAAAGCTCCTTGAGATTAACGGACGATCAACTATGGTCATTAATCATCATCGAGAAAAATGAATTAAACAAAGGGAATTTAGCTTTAAAAAGAATTGTTGATGAAACTTTATCAAATCCCATTCGGAAAGAAAATTTAACGACGGTAAGAAATGAAGTTGAAACGAAAATTCGCGATAATGAAAACATTAGTCAACTTATTACAAGCGCTTTTGTGACAATTGGTCGAGTTGCTATTGTGGAAACGGAAAAGTTAGATGAGGATAAGACGCAGGAACGTATTCAATTAGCTCGGGAATCCGTTGAACCGACTCGCATCTTACAAGGACAAATAATTGTTCAGGAAGGCGAACTGATTGACCGAGAAATTTATCGCCAATTAGAATTATTAGGTGTGACAAATAATCAAGCATCAATGAAACCTGTGATAGGTCTAGCCATATTAGTTCTATTACAAATGTCCTTCCTCTATTTTTTATTTGATCGAAGTAAATTGAGCGTCAATAAGAATAGACAACACTTGCTTGTAACGGTAATTGTTTATTTAATATCCATCGCATTGATGGAATTAATTAGTTTGTTAACAGACGATTTTGAAGTGATGATTGCCTTCTTATATCCTACTGCATTAACTACAATGCTTGTAAGCTTGTTAGCAAATGATAAAGTAGCTAGTCTAGTGACAGTGTTAACGGCTGCATCCTCAGGTGTCATTTTCCATGAAGGATATTCGGCTGTTTTACAAATGGATGTTGCATTATATATTTTGCTCGGAGGTTTTGCATGTATCTACTTTATTAGAAATATGGAAAACCGTTCAGATATTTTAAATGCTTGCGGGATTGTTGCTGTTGCAAATCTTTTATTTATTGCCTTTTACTTATTGATGTCC
>JAAYHP010000044.1 GCA_012735355.1 Lysinibacillus sp.
GAATGGAATGAAGAAAACATTCAAAACGCCACGTTAATCGCTAATCCTGGATGTTATCCTACTGCAGTATTATTGTCTGTTTTACCGCTCATTAAAGAAGGATTAATCGATCCATCCTTTTTAGTAATTGATGCGAAAAGTGGTGTTTCTGGTGCGGGTAATAAACCATCAAGAACGACTCACTTTAGTGAAACGAATGAAAACTTCTCAATTTATAAAATTAATGAACATCAACATATTCCAGAAATTGAACAAGCCATTGAAATCTTTACTGGAGTAAAAACGACAATAACATTCAACACTCATCTCGTGCCAATGACTCGAGGAATACTGGCAACTTCCTACGCACCAGTGACGACTGGAGTAACGACAAAACAGTTAATTGAATGTTTAAAAGAAACATATAAAAACCATCCTTTCGTACGTGTCATTGAGGAAGCAAGTACAATTGGAACAAGTCGTGTAAAAGGGTCGAATTATTGTGATGTGTTCGCAAAAGTAGATGAACGAACAAATCGAGCCACAATAATCGGCGTCATCGATAATTTAGTGAAAGGTGCGGCGGGTCAAGCGATTCAAAATATGAACGTGCAAATGAATTTACCACAAACAACAGGTTTAAATGTCGTACCGTTATTTATTTAAGATAAGGTTACGGAGAAACGGAGGAAACATAATGAGTTCGATCGTTGAGATGAAACTTTCTAGTAAAAATATAGTATCTCCAAAGGGGTTTAAAGCAGCAGGAATCCATTGCGGGATCAAGCATAAGAAAAAGGATTTAGCCCTCTTATATAGCGAAGTGCCAGCTAGTGTAGCTGGTGTATTTACTACAAATAAAGTGCAAGCTGCACCATTAAAAGTTACTAAAGAAGTGGTGTATGAAACGAAAAAAATGCAAGCGGTTATTGTAAACTCTGGCAATGCCAATGCATGTACTGGAAAACAAGGTGTGCTTGATGCTTATGAAATGCAAAGATTAGCAGCAGAAAAGCTAGGCATCGATAAAAATTTAGTAGGTGTTTCTTCTACGGGTGTTATCGGTGAATTATTAAACATGGATCGCATACGTGACGGTGTTGAAAAAATCGAGCTTGGTAACAATCTTGAAAATGGCATCGATTTTGCCCAAGCTATTTTAACTACCGATACGGTGATGAAAAATACGACTTATTCAACAATCATCGATGGAAAAGAAGTCGTTATTTCCGGTACTGCAAAGGGTTCAGGAATGATTGAGCCAAATATGGCGACGATGCTAGCATTTATTACGACAGATGCAAACATTGAGTCGGATGTGTTGCAACAAACGCTATCTCAAATAACGGATGTAACCTTCAATTGTATTACGGTTGATGGCGATACGTCGACGAATGCTACGGTACTTGTTCTTGCAAACGGCCTTGCTGGCAACAATCCATTAACGCCTGAACATCCTGACTGGAACAATTTCTATACGACGTTAAAAATGGTGATGGAAGAGTTGGCAAAAGCGATTGCCC
>JAAYHP010000353.1 GCA_012735355.1 Lysinibacillus sp.
ATTTTCTACTTTATTTAAAATAACGCGAAAAGCAATCGCGTATAGGCTTCCGATAATAAAATGAAAGCCGATAAGCAGTTGGGCAAGGGTTGCGCCGAAAGTACCTAAAGGTGTTAGCACAATCTCCATGCCATATAAAGTTAAATACGTAATTAAATAAATTAAACCGATTAACGCCATTTGATAAGTTAAATTCTCGATAGCATCAGCTAATGGGATTTCGCTTGGCTCAGATTGTTCCATCACTTTTTCATGTTCTTTTCCACTCAACGGATTATCTTTAAACTTTTCACTTCGACTTAAAATATTCATTAAAATAATCCCTATCACTGTCGCCCATAAAAAGCCGATTCCCGCTATCGTTAACCCTAAATTCCCTCCGCCTTCAACAACTCCAAGTTGGTCTCACTGGCTACCAATAGAATATGCTTGACCAGGTCCTTGTCCAAATCCAAGTGGTAAAAGTAATCCAATACCCGGGAAAAATTGAGGATAGAAAAACTGAAGTAAAAATAAAAATAGTCCAAAACCAACGATTCCCTGAATTACATATGTAGAAACTATTAATATTCCAGAATTAATTATTGCAGGGCTGTTTTTCACTTCCCGCTTTTTCAGTGACAGTGCAATGAATCCAATTGCCATTAGATGATAAACAAGCTCCCCTAACATTTCCGTATTTAACGGAATCCAGCCGAGTAGTTCTGGACCAAATAGAAGTCCGAGGAATCCTGCTATCATTGCTGTCGGTACGATTAATTTGCTTAATACACTTACCCTCGCTTTTAATACTGTCGCAATGACAATTAATAAGGATAGAAATAAAAAGTCCATTATCAATGACCAGGATTCACTCATGACATAGCCCCCTTATTAAAGTTAATTTCCGATAAGATTAGGAACGTTTTTAACCATTTGTAAGCAGATGTCCTTGGTTGATAAAATTCCATTCGATATACTTTTTCATCGTAGAAAAAATCTAAATAAAGGTGTAAGTGAATGTTTAAACCGTCCATTTTCCCAATTTTAAATTTAAAGGACTTTCCTTCGTCCCCATGGAAAAACATTTTTTCTGAAGGAAGTTTCCACGTGATATTTCCAGATGAAACAAGCTGAAAAGGGTTTTCTCCTTCAGCAATATATAACTTCACATGATCCGTCATCGCAAAGGGCCTTTCACCGTTATGGTATAACAATGTAGTCTTTAAAAACTCCAGTTGCCACTTATTCCATTCTTCCGTTGTTGTAAAGATAAGCTTGTGATGAACTTGTTCAAAATTCCCAAATACATTGTATTTCACTTTATACTGACAATGATAACATTCAAAAAAATCCCCATCAGAATAAAGTCCTTCTTTTTCTTTACATTGGGGACAGAAGAAAAGAAACCTTTCTAAATAATAGGCGAGTTTCTTCCCTTCATAGGGAATTCGCCTAGACGATTGCCATTCCATCTCATTGTGAGCTAGAGATTCTGTTAACTTTTCATAGATACTCTCGTAAGTTTCATTTTTCAGTTCACCTTTTTCCCACAATTTTTTATAAGAGATGGAAATAAGTCCTTTTCGATGATGCTCCGCCCACCTTGGACAACATCTAAAGTCTGTACTTCAATTTTCTTTAGCTATCCATTATAATTCTAAAAAACGTTTGTCTAAATGTTAGATTTTAGAAGGAGTATTTATTATGATTTTAAAACTATCAAACTCAGAAAATAAGCGACTATTAAAACCTTTTCGGAAAACGATATTAGAATACAATATGATTGAAGATGGAGACCGGGTTGCTGTCGGCTTATCGGGAGGAAAGGATAGTTCGACTTTACTGTACCTTTTAACTTTACTACAAAGGCAGCTTCCCTTTCATTTTGAAATTGTTCCAATCTCACTAACACTTGGCTTTAAAGGAATGGACCTTTCACCGTTACAAAAGTATGTTGTAAGTCTCGGACACCAACTCTACATAAAAGAAACAAACATTAGCCAAGTTGTGTTTGATATTCGCCAAGAAAAAAACCCTTGTTCATTATGTGCTAATTTACGAAGGGGGATTTTGTATGATTACGCGAAGGAATTAAATTGTAATAAAATCGCTTACGGCCATCATTTAGATGACGGCATTGAAACCTTTTTTATGAACCTTCTTTTCGGAGGAAAATTGGGGGTATTTAAGCCGGTTTCTTATATGGACCGCTTAGACATTACTTTAATTCGTCCAATGCTTGCCATTGAAGAAAAAAACATCATTCAATTTGTGAAAGCAAAGCAAATCCCGATTATACATAATCCTTGTCCTGCTGATAAGCATACGAAGCGGGAGGAAATGAAGGAACTGGTTCATGCATTAAGCGAGAAGTATCCAAATATACGACAAAACTTTTTACATGCAGTCACGAATGTGCGGGAAGAGGACTTTTGGAGAGTCGATAAAAGATTGAATTGCAATTGATAAGTGAGGAAAGTTGTATGTTTAATTATAAAATAAACGAAGACTTGGAATTACGATTGCTAGAGGAAAGTCATGCGGAGGAATTATTTTTATTAATTGACCAATCGAGAAAATATCTTAGGAAATGGTTACCTTGGGTTGATTTGACTAAAGAAGTTGCTGACTCAAAAAGTTTTATAGATTCGGGACTCAAACAATTTAATAACAATAATGGTTTTCAAGTTGGTATTTGGTTCAAAAGTAAACTAGCAGGGGTTATTGGATTACATTATATAAACTGGACTAATAAATCTACTTTAATTGGCTACTGGTTAGGTGAAGAATTTCAAGGTAAAGGGATTATGACAAACGCTTGCAAGACAATAGTCGGTTATTGTTTTGAAGAACTCGGCTTAAAAAGAATTGAAATTCGGGTAGCGACAGAGAACTTCAAAAGCCAAGCTATTCCAGAACGGCTTGGGTTTACAAAAGAAGGCTGTTTAAGAAGTGCAGCAATTCTTTATGATAAGTATATTGACCTTTATGTTTATGGATTATTAAGAGAAGAGTTTGATTGATTCTAAAATATTTAAATCAGCAATAAAAAATACCATCTTTCATGAACTGTGCCCCAATTGTTAGACACAAATAACAATTTGAGGTACAGTTCATTTGATTAGATGATATTATTTGAAATAAATTAACTATTATATCGATTCCTTTGAATCTTAATAAAGTTTTGACAGATATTTATAATGCGGCAGCTCCACCATCAATTGAAATAACCGCACCGTGAATATAAGACGCATCATCACTTAATAAAAATGCAACAACATTAGCTACTTCATGGGGCTGACCTAGTCTACCCATTGGCACTGCTTCCGCCATTGCTTGAATTGCTTCTGATGGAAATGCTTTTACCATCGGTGTCTCATTCGTACCTGGAGCAATCGCATTGATTCTTATATTTTCTCTGCCATATTCCCCTGCGATCGTTTTTGATAAACCGATAATTGCATGTTTCGTTGCAGAGTAAGCACCTAGCGTAGGGATACCTACAACTCCACCTAATGATGCAGTATTCACAATTGAACCTCCGCCGGTTTTTAACATCTCATTCGCTACATATTTTAGCCCGTAAAAAGCACCTTTTAAATTCACGTTCACAATCGCCTCAAATTCATCATCGGGACATTCTAAAGTGAGTACACCCGATCCTGATATACCGGCATTGTTGAAAAACATATCAATTTTTCCAAAGCGTTCTACAGTTTCAGCAACGTATCGTTTTACATCTTCCACTTTACTAACGTCCGCTTCAATAAAAATGGCATCTACACCTATTTCTTTACATAGCTTTACCGTTTCATTTCCTTGTTCCTTCGACACATCTACAATACTAATATTTGCACCTCGTTCGGCAAGTTTAATTGCCGTTTCCCTACCAAATCCGCTTCCGCCACCTGTAATGATTGCTGTTTTTCCTTGCATGCCAAACACTACTCTTGATGTTCATCTTATCTCTATTTTTAATCCACTGTTGGTGGTAAACATTGTATACCTACACTTATCACCTTTCGGTCAATCTTTTATTCAACTACATGGACTTTCATAGTATAAACGCGACATTAAATTTTTATCAACGATAGGAATAGTCTAGAAAAAAATTGCATTTAAAATCGAACTTCTTATGAACCTTTGTAAATTTATCATAATTAATACAAATTTGTTTCCTTCTATATAACCGACGGCTAATTTCTTCTCTTAATCACAATACCCTTCCTTTTTTTAGCAATTTATACAATAAAAAAACCGAAATAAGCAGATTTACACTACTATTTCGGTACTGAAGTTCTCTTCATTTCTTAAAAAACTCACTTCTTTAAAGATTGTTTATTAATCATAATCATTTTCTCGGTCAACTTTTAATATTTGTCCGTTTCTTGCAAGAACTTCTACTTCGTATATCATTCCTTCGGCTGTCATGATAAATACTTCATAAACTAAAACACCATTTTCTAAATCCATATCTACATGCATAACTCTTCCAGGTACTCTTTGAAGTGCTATTTCTTGAGCTTGCTGCATTGTAATTCGTTGATTATACATTGGTTGATTACCGTATGGAAACTGATTCAACTGAAACTCCCCCTCATAAATCAAGTCACTTATTAATATGCAACTAATAAGTTTTAGGTTCCTGTACGATAGGGGTTGCTTGTACGATGAATACACGTTAGAACATGCAAATAAAAATAAAAAGAATTATGATTTCCCATTTCAAATTAATGTGGCTTCGATAAAGTTTTTATTAAACATAACTGAGTTAATTTCATAATTCTCACCCCTTGATTTTCAAGGGATTCAA
>JAAYHP010000354.1 GCA_012735355.1 Lysinibacillus sp.
AAGCGATAAGCGAATCGAAAAAACCAGTCGTATTAGCTGGTGCTGGAGTACTCTTTGCAGAAGCACAAGAAGAATTGACTGAATTTGTTGAAAAATATAAATTGCCAGTCGTTAATACGTTACTTGGCCTTGGAAGTATCCACGGAGATCACGAATTAAACTACGGTATGGCAGGGATGCACGGTGCAGTAGTAGCCAATGATGCGATTACAAAGTCAGATTTGTTAATCAACATTGGTGCTCGCTTTGACGATCGACTAACAGGAGATACTTCTCGATTCGCACCGAATGCCAAAATTATTCACATTGATATAGACCCTGCAGAGATTGGAAAAAACATTCGTACAGATGTACCGATCGTTGCCGACGCAAAAGAAGCGTTAAAAGCATTATTGAAAAATGATTTCGAGGCACCAGATACAGCTGAATGGATTGATTACTTAAACAAAATGAGAGATGAATATCCATTCTGGTATGTGGAAGATGAACAAGAAATTTTACCTCAACAAATCATTGAAATGGTGCACACAATTACGAATGGTGACGCGATTGTAACAACGGATGTTGGTCAACATCAAATGTGGGCTGCCCAATATTATCGCCAAAACCATTCCCACCAATGGGTTACATCCGGTGGCCTTGGAACGATGGGATTCGGTTTCCCTGCAGCAATTGGAGCGCAATTTGCAAAACCGGATAAAAAAGTAATCTCTATTGTCGGAGATGCTGGATTCCAAATGACAAATCAAGAGCTTGCTCTTTTAAAAGAATTCAACCTACCAGTCAAAGTAATTATCATTAACAATGCTGCTCTCGGCATGGTTCGTCAATGGCAAGAATTGTTTTATGATGGCAGATACTCACAAAGTTTAATGCCTGTACAACCAGATTTTGTGAAATTAGCGGAGGCCTTCGGTATAAAAGGTTACCGTATTAATACGATCGATGAAGCTGGTGGAATTTTAGAGGAAGCTATCAATTCTGACGAACCAGTAGTAGTTGACTGTCGAGTGAAACAATTAGAAAATGTTTATCCGATGGTACCATCTGGTAAAGCATTACACGAAATGGTAGGGGTGAAGAAGATTTGAAACGAGTAATTACAGAAACAGTAATAAATCAAAGTGGCGTATTAAATCGTGTGACGGGTCTATTAATGAAAAGACAATTTAACATTGAATCAATTACAGTAGGTCATACGGAACAGCCAAATATTTCAAAAATGACTTTTGTTGTTAATGTTGAAGACGATGTTAAACTCGAACAAATGATTAAACAATTGTCTAAGCAAATCGATGTGTTAAAGGTAAATGACATTACTGATAAGTCGATTGTTCTTCGTGAACTAGCTCTCGTAAAAGTCGTTTCACCTGCAAATTTAAGATTGGAAATGAATGCAATCGTTGAACCGTTCCGACCACAAATTATCGATACATCGAAAAATGTTGTTACTTACCAAGTGGTTGGACACCCAGACAAAATCGATGCATTTATCGAACTCATTCGTCCATACGGAATTAAAGAGTTAACTCGTACTGGTGTTACAGCAACAGTACGAGAAGTACAAATTCAAGATCAAGTGCAGCTTTCTATCTTGAAATAACCTTATTTCAAAGATAGTTAGTATATAAAATTTCAAGGGTAGTATTTCACTATCTTTGTTATTCAAAATAATTAAAATTATCAATAAATTAGGAATTTTTTAGGAGGAATCGAAAATGACAAAAATGTACTATCAAAACGAAATTAATGACGCTATTTTAAGAGAGAAAAAAATCGCAGTGATTGGTTATGGATCACAAGGTCATGCTCATGCTCAAAACTTAAAAGAATCTGGATTTGACGTTCGCGTTGGTATCCGTCCAGGAAAATCTGCTGATCAAGCAAAAGAAGATGGATTAACAGTTAAAACTGTAGCAGAAGCTGCTAAAGAAGCAGATGTGATCATGATTTTACTTCCAGACGAAGCTCAAAAAGCAGTTTACGAAAATGAAATTGCACCAAACTTGGAGCCTGGAAATGCTTTAGTATTTGCTCACGGATTCAACATTCACTATAAACAAATCGTACCACCAGCAGATGTAGACGTATTTTTAGTTGCTCCAAAAGGTCCTGGACACTTAGTTCGTCGCACATACACTGAAGGTGCAGGAGTACCAGCATTAATTGGTGTTTATCAAGACGCTACTGGCAATGCAAAAGATATCGCTCTTGCTTGGGCAAAAGGAATTGGTTCTGCTCGTGCGGGAGTTCTTGAAACAACATTTAAAGAAGAAACTGAAACGGACCTATTCGGTGAGCAAGCAGTACTTTGCGGTGGTGCAACTGCGTTAATCAAAGCAGGATTCGAAACATTAGTGGAAGCTGGCTACCAACCAGAAGTTGCATACTTCGAATGTTTACATGAATTGAAATTAATCGTTGACTTAATTAACGAAGGCGGATTCTCTAACATGCGTTACTCTGTTTCAGACACTGCTGAATGGGGTGACTACGTATCAGGTCCGCGCGTAATTACAGACGAAGTTAAAGCAAACATGAAAAAAGTGCTTGAAGACGTTCAAAACGGTAAATTCGCGCAAGATTGGTTAGATGAAAACGCGAATGGTCGCCCACGTTACAATGAATACAAACAAAGCGAACAAGAGCATTTAATTGAAAAAGTGGGTGCTGAATTGCGTCAAATGATGCCATTTATTAATGCAGGAAATAAGAAGGTCGTGATTAAGTGAGAAAGATAGATATTTTTGATACAACATTACGAGATGGAGAACAGTCTCCTGGAATTAATTTAAACACTGCTGAAAAGCTAGAAATTGCAAAACAATTAGAGCGTCTTGGGGTAACAATTATGGAAGCAGGATTCCCTGCTTCTAGCCCTGGCGATTTTGAAGCGGTTAAACTTATTGCAAACACTGTTAAAAATTCCATCGTTACAGGTCTTGCACGCTGTGTACAAAATGATATTGACCGTGCATGGGAAGCTCTAAAAGGTGCAGAGCAACCACATGTTCACGTTTTCCTAGCTACAAGTCCAATCCATATGGAATATAAATTGAAAAAAACCCCTGATCAAGTCGTAGAACAAGCAGTAGAAGCTGTAAAATATGCGAAAAAGTTTTTCCCACTAGTAGAATGGTCAGCGGAAGATGGATTCCGTTCAGATCGGGAATTTTTAGCCCGCATTATTGAAAAAGTAATCGAAGCTGGTGCAACGACAATCAACGTGCCTGATACAGTTGGATATGCATCACCTCAAGAATATGGTGAACTATTCAAATTCTTAAAAGAAAATGTACGTGGTGCAGACAAAGTAAAATTCTCTGCCCACTGTCATGATGACTTAGGTATGGCTGTTGCCAACTCACTCGCTGCAATGCAAAATGGTGCTGATCAAATTGAATGTACAATCAACGGTATTGGTGAGCGAGCAGGAAATGCTTCATTAGAAGAAATTGCTGTTGCACTTCACATTCGTAAAGATATTTACCAAGCTGAAACGGGTATTAATTTAAAAGAAATTAAACGAACTTCACAACTTGTGAGCCGTTTAACTGGCTTCTTAGTACCACCAAATAAAGCGGTAGTAGGGAAAAATGCTTTCGCCCATGAATCTGGAATTCACCAAGATGGCGTCTTAAAACATAAAGAAACTTATGAAATTATTTCCCCAGAATTAGTAGGTGAAGGTGAAGTACCACTAGTACTTGGTAAACATTCTGGCCGAGCTGCTTTCCGTGATAGAGCAGAAAAAATGGGCTTTGTATTATCAGATGATAAGTTAAATAAAGCCTTTGAAGAATTTAAGAAACTTGCTGACCGTAAGAAAGAAATTACTGAAGAAGATTTAATTACACTATTAACTGAGCAATCTGTTTCTCTTGAAAACATCGAAAAATTTGAATTGAAGAGTGTTCAAGTGTCATATGGAACAGACAACATTCCAACAGCTACTGCATCTGTTGTTACTCCTGAAGGGGATACAAAAACTCTTGCAGCAACTGGCGCTGGAAGTGTTGAAGCGATTTTCAACACTCTAGAGCAGCTAGTAAATTCAAAAGTGAATGTTCTTGACTTCCAAGTGAAATCGGTAAGTAAAGGTCGCGATGCTTTAGCAGATGCGGTTGTAAAAATTCAATTCAATGATGTTACAACGACTGGACGCGATTCTGCACAAGACGTGCTTGAAGCAACTGCAAACGCCTTTATCGATGCGATTAATCGCCATTTGATTCACGATCATTTCGTTAAGAAGCATACAGCTCAAGTTTAATTAGATTAAAGTTTTTTAGTTTTTTGTTCATATTTCTTTACGCCATCAAATATTTTCATGTTTGATGGCGTTTGTTTAAAAAAAGCAGATATTTTAGGCTCGTGTAACCGAAAATTTTCATAAACTTCAAAAAGATAGGTGTTTTCTATCATGGAAAAGAAAATTACAGTTCTTCCTGGTGACGGGATTGGTCCAGAAATAGTCGCTAGTGCGGTTCGTGTTCTTCAAGCAATAGGGAAGCGCTATAAACATGATTTTCAACTAGCATATGCGGCCATTGGTGGTGCTGCCATCGATCAATTCAACAATCCGCTACCAGAAGAAACGATTGAAACTTGTAAACAAAGCGATGCCATTTTACTTGGAGCTGTTGGTGGCCCAAAATGGGATAACAACCCACCAGAACTTAGACCTGAAAAAGGTTTGCTTCAAATTCGCAAAACATTCGATTTATTTGCAAACCTTCGTCCAGTTAAAGCATTTCCAAACCTATTAGACTCTTCTCCTTTAAAGCGAGAAGTAGCAGAAAACGTCGATTTACTGATTGATCGTGAATTAACAGGCGGAATTTACTTTGGTGAAAAGAAACGTACAGAAAATGAGGCAAGCGATTTAAACTACTACTCTCGTGCAGAAATTGAAAGAATTGTAGAAAATGCCTTTGAACTAGCGAGACTTCGTCGTGGGAAGCTTTGTTCCGTAGATAAAGCAAACGTTTTAGAAACTTCTCGTCTATGGCGTCAAATCGTAGAAGAGAAAAAAGAAAAATATCCTGATGTGGAAGTAGAACATAATTTAGTAGATTCTGTCGCTATGAAGTTAATTACGAACCCTGGTCATTACGATGTTGTTGTAACGGATAATATGTTTGGAGATATTTTAAGTGATGAAGCTTCTGTAATTACTGGTTCACTAGGAGTGCTACCATCCGCTTCCATTCGAGGAGATTCCTTTGGTCTTTATGAACCAATTCACGGTTCAGCACCAGATATTGCGGGACTTGGAATCGCAAATCCAGCTGCTACAATTCTTTCGGTAGCAATGATGCTTCAATATTCCTTTGGTATGAAAGAAGAAGCAGCAGAAATTGAAAGAGCAGTAAATGCTGTGTTTGAAGATGGTTACTTCACAGCGGATTTAGCGAAAGATAAAGAAAATGCATTAACTACAGATGAATGGACAGATAAAGTCATTGCCGAAATCGATACAAATTTCGTAGCTGACAGTATCATGGAATCATATATTTAGAGGGTGATGAATATGGCAAAAAATATTATAGAAAAAGTTTGGGAATCCCACGTAGTACATCGCGAAGAAGGGAAACCTGATTTACTATACATCGATTTACATTTAATTCATGAAGTAACTTCTCCACAAGCTTTTGAAGGGTTAAGACTAGCTGGTCGTAAAGTTCGTCGTCCAGACCTATGTTTTGCGACGATGGACCATAACGTACCAACTAGAGATATTTATACAATAAACGATCCGATTGCGAAAAAACAAATTAACACTTTAGCTGAAAATGCGAAAGAATTTGGTATTCAACTTGCGGATATTGGTCATCCAGATCAAGGGATTGTCCACGTTATTGGTCCAGAACTTGGTTTAACTCAACCAGGAAAAACAATTGTATGTGGTGACTCCCATACATCAACTCACGGCGCTTTTGGTGCATTAGCATTTGGTATTGGTACATCTGAAGTTGAACACGTGCTTTCAACCCAAACATTATGGCAAAACAAACCGAAAACGATGGAAATTCGTGTGAACGGTAAATTAGGTGTAGGTGTAACTGCAAAAGATATCATTTTAGCGATTATTGCCAAATGGGGTATCGGTGTAGGTACTGGTTACATCGTTGAATATACAGGAGAAGCGATTCGTAATCTTTCAATGGAAGAACGAATGACTGTATGTAATATGTCGATTGAAGCTGGTGCAAAGGCTGGATTAATTTCACCGGATGAGAAAACAGTAGAATTTTTACGTGGTCGTCGCTTTGCTCCAAAAGAAGAATTTGAACAAGCGGCAGAATACTGGTTAAGCTTAGCATCTGATCCAGGTTGTACGTACGATAAAGTGCTAGAAATTGACGCAAGTGAAATTGAGCCGATTGTTACTTGGGGTACAAATCCATCGATGGGTACTGGAGTAACAAAAAATGTACCGACTGTGGATGACTATGAATCGGAAACGGATAAAGCTGCCCTTCGAAAAGCCCTTGAATACATGGGATTAGAAGAAGGTCAACCAATTACATCCATAGAAATTCAACATGTATTTATTGGTTCATGTACGAACTCAAGACTTTCTGACTTACGAACAGCAGCAAGTATCGTAAAAGGAAAGAAACTTGCACCAGGTGTGCGTGGTATCGTAGTTCCTGGCTCTCATTCTACGAAAAAAGCAGCTGAAGAGGAAGGTTTAGATAAAATCTTTATTGAAGCTGGTTTTGAATGGCGTAATTCAGGATGTTCCGCTTGTTTAGGTATGAACGAAGACATTATTCCTCCGGGCGAACGTTGTGCTTCAACGTCCAATCGAAACTTTGAAGGTCGTCAAGGAGCAGGGGCTCGCACGCACTTAGTGAGTCCAGCGATGGCTGCAGCTGCGGCGATTGCAGGCCATTTCGTTGATGTTCGAGAATTTGTGAAACAAGAACAAGAAGCTTAAGTTAAAGGTGGGTATACAGAATGGAACCTATTAATATTGTAAAAAGTGTAATAGCACCGTTAGATCGAAAAAATGTCGATACAGACCAAATCATCTCAAAAGAATTTTTAAAACGCATTGAACGTACAGGTTTTGGAAAATATTTATTCTACCATTGGCGTTATGACGAAAATGGAAATGAAATTCCTGATTTCGTTTTAAACAAACCGGAATATAAAGGTTCTGAAATTCTCGTAGCACAAGACAACTTCGGTTGTGGATCTTCCCGTGAACACGCTCCTTGGGCAATTTTAGATTATGGATTTAAAGTAGTGATTGCACCAAGCTTTGCAGATATTTTCCATAACAACTGCTTCAAAAATGGGATTTTACCAGTAGTATTAACGGAAGTGGAATGTGATGAATTGCTAGCTAAAGGGTTGGAAAAACCGTATACAGTTGAAGTAAACTTAGAAGAGCAAACAGTCACAGGGGAAGATGGTAAAGTTTATCGATTTAATATAGATCCTTATTATAAAGAAATGTTATTAAATGGTTGGGATGAAATTGCATTAACATTTAAATATGAAGATGCAATTAAAGCCTACGAAGAGAAAAGAATCGTATTTAAATAATAGTTGATGGACGTCTATTTAGGCGTCCTTTTTAATAAAAAAAGTCGGTTAATCTATAAAGGGATTAACCGACTTTTCAATATATAGAGAAAGGAAAGGGATAGTTAACCGAGTAATTGGTGTTTCACGACTTCATAAGCTTGGCAAATTTTATCGTGCTCATCTTCATGATGACAATCTATCATATCATTCGCTAAATGGTATAAATCTTTTTCTGAATGCATTGCCACATTGGCCATGACTTGAGCTAATAATTGCTCTACATAGAATTCAATGTGAGGACTCATGATTTACGCCTCCTTTATTGAAATAAAAGTATTTTATTTACTTTCATCATAGTATTACAG
>JAAYHP010000355.1 GCA_012735355.1 Lysinibacillus sp.
GTTATGGCTACGAATGAAATGAACGAAAAGATGCGCTATTTAGTGAGTCAAATTAGCCATGTTTCCCAATCTGTAAGCAGGCAAAGAGAAGAACTATCCGAATCAGCATATGAAGTGAAAATAGGTTCAGAACAAATCGTATCAACTATGCAAGAGCTAGCTTCAGGATCGGAAACGTTGGCAAATAGTGCGAGCAGTTTAACCGAGGGAATGAATACCTTTGTCGAAAAGGTACAAGAAGCAAATGCAAATGGCAGTCGAATAGAAGACAATTCAAGAGATGTCCTTCATATGACGAATAAGGGAACAGAATTAATGAAAAAATCCATCAACCAAATGGAACAAATCGATTCGATTGTTCGTGATTCTGTGAAAAAAGTGGAAGGGCTAGATAAGCAATCGCAAGAAATATCAAATTTAGTTACGGTCATTAAGGATGTGGCAGACCAAACGAACCTTCTTGCATTGAACGCTGCCATTGAAGCGGCAAGGGCAGGAGAACACGGTAAAGGTTTTGCTGTCGTTGCTGATGAGGTTAAAAAACTTGCTGAACAAGTTTCTGATTCGGTTATGGATATTACGAAAATTGTAACGAATATCCAACTGGAATCTAGTATCGTATCCAATTCATTAAAAGAAGGATATAAGGAAGTCGAACAAGGAAAAATACAAATCGAATCAACGGGCAAAACATTTGAAGAAATTAGTGAAGCTGTCACAAATATGGCTAATAGTATTACAATTATCTCGGAAAATTTGGAAGAAATAGCAATGAAATCTCAAGAAATGAACGAATCGATTGTAGAGATTGCTTCTGTTTCTGAAGAGTCAGCTGCTGGAGTTGAGCAAACAACTGCTTCTTCCCAACAAACAAGCAGCATTATGGAGGAAGTTGCAGGAAGCGCCGAGCAGCTAGCTAATTTAGCTGATGAACTAAACGCTTTAGTGCGACGATTTAAACTATAATTTTTTCACAAGTGAAGAGATCGATTTTTAATCGACAACTATGTACAATTCACTGTACTAGTTGTCGGTTTTTTTAAGCGGTATTATCAATTACAGCTATTCTTTGGGAGCTCTTAAACATATTACTAATAGCTACTCAAGTGGTGAATTCTGCAACTGCAACTTTATGTTCGTTATATTGTTCTTTTAGAATCAGAGTCCTCTGCATGTGTTACAAAATACGCCATCCAGATGCTACCATAGATAAACTTTCATTTGTCTTATTTGGATTCTTTTATATAAATGTGTACACCTGCCCATGCATTTTAAGTGCAATTAGGGGGTGTTCCCCAATTAAATTTACTTGTTATGGTTTTTTATCAGTGTGTAAATTTTACTTCGAAATAATAAAAACCCCGAAACGATGGGCTTTTGCCATGTTTCGGGGGAAGATAAATTTCCTTCTTTTTTGACCAAAAATATTAACGAGAGGAAAACTCTATGAAACTCTCAACCTAGTAATATCAATAGTTCGAGAGCCATTTTTCAAGATGTTCCCCCAAAACTTCCCCCAAAACACTATTTTTCGGCTGTTTTTAGTGCTGAAATAAACTGATCAACAGTTCGACTTTTACTTTCTGAAATGACATGTGCATATGTTTCCCATATAACATTCGGAGTGTTCCCTAATCGGTCAGCAACAACTGCGACATCAACGCCACTAGATAATAA